>NZ_JBSFUU010000076.1:0-46593 GCF_053591955.1 Streptomyces sp. NPDC002845
CGACCGCGCGCAGGCCCCGACGAAGGAGGGGCTGAGCACGGTCGGCCCCTCGACACCGGCTGAGGCGCCCCGGAGGCGAACGAACAATTAAAGGGGGACGCCGTTCCGGCCGAGGCTCAGTCGGCCGGAACGGCGTCTGCGTACATTCTCCTCTGTCCGGGCGCCGAGCGCGGCCCGAAGTCCTACTTCGCCCTGTACCGCCGCATCTTCGCCCGCGCCCCGCACGACGACATGGAGCACCAGCGGCCGCGGCCGGCCGGGCTGCGGTCGTAGTACGCCCAGTGGCACTCGGGAAGTTCGCAGGCCTTGAGGCGGAGCCAGGTGCCCGCGGTCACGGCCTCCGCGACGGCGGCGGCCACGCGGGAGAGCAGGGGGCCCTCGTCGACGGGGGCGAGGGTGGCGGAGCCGTCCCGTTCGTCGACGGCCACCCGGAGCGGGGCCCGGGCCAGCAGGTGGCCCAGGGGTATCACCTCGCGGTGCGGTGGGTGGCCCGCGTGCGCCAGGCAGGCGGCGCGCAGGGACTCGCGCAGCTCCCGTACGTACGCCACGTCCCGTTCGTCGATCCCGAAGCGGGCGCGCCCCTCCGCCGAGTCCAGCGTGTCGGCACCCGACTCCAGGTCGACCGTGTTGACCAGGGCCTCCACGAGGGCGAGGCCGCCGGGGGCGGGTGCTCTGTCGTTCATGCTTGCGACGTTACCCCTTGTGCGGCAGTATGCAGTAACCGTTACCGGTTGCCAGATTCTATGGGTAACCGACTCGCACGCGTACGCAGGAGGAAGCCATGGCCATCGCCAAAGTGGGCTCCGTCGTCCTGGACTGTCCCGACCCGGCCGCGCTCGCCGGGTTCTACGCCGGGGTGCTGGGCGGCGAGGTGAGCGATGAGGGTGACTGGATCGACCTGAAGGTGCCCGGCGGGCCGCAGCTGGCGTTCCAGGCCGCCCCCGGCTTCGTACCGCCTCGGTGGCCCGCGCCGGACCACTCGCAGCAGTTCCATCTGGACCTGGACGTCGAGGACCTGGACACGGCCGAGAAGGAGGTGCTCGCGCTCGGTGCGAGGCCGTTGGACGCGGAGGACCGCGCGCGCAGCTTCCGGGTCTACGCGGACCCGGCCGGACACCCGTTCTGCCTCTGCGCCTCCTGAGGCGGCAGCCTGCTGAGGCGGCAGCCCGCTGAGGCGGGGCGCAGGCCCCGCTCAGCCGTCCAGCTCCGCGATCTTCGCCGTCGACGGCTCCCGGCGCTCCCGGGCGGCGCGGGCCGCGAAGTCCGCGCCGCGCAGGGCGCGTTGGATGTTGCCCCAGGTGAGGAGGGCGAGGTCGTCCTCGGGCCAGCCGCGGGCGAGGAGTTCGGCGATGAGGCGCGGGTAGCAGGAGGCGTCGGCGAGGTCCTGCGGGTGGGCGGCGCCGGAGTCGTACGTACCGGAGAGACCGACGCACTCCGGGCCCGCGACGGCGCGGATGTGGTCGAGGTGGTCGGCGACGTCCCGGACGTTCGGGCCCGCCTGCTCGGCGGTGAGCGGGACCAGGCACAGACCCCGGGCGGCGCCCAGCTCCTGAAGGAGGTCGTCGGGGAGGTTGGCCGGGTGGGGGCGCAGGGCGCGGGCGGCCGAGCGGGTGCACAGGACCGGGGACCGGGAGATGGCGAGGGCGCGGTGGATCGTGGCCTCGGACGCGCCGGAGACGTCGGCGAGGACGCCCAGGCGGTTCATCTCCCGGACCACCTCCTCGCCGAACCGGGTCAGCCCCGCCTCGCTCGCCCAGGACGAGCCGGACAGCGTGAGGGCCTTCAGGCCGAGCGCGTGCAGCGCGCGCAGGATGCCCAGCGAGTCCCCGAGCGCCGGCGCCCCCGCCGGACCGAGCACGACGGCGACCCGGCCGCAGTTGCGGGCGTCGGTGGTCTGCCCGGCGCTGTACGCCAGCCGCAGGCCCTCGGGGTGGGCCTGGACCACGGTCTTCACCAGGTCCAGCTGCTCCAGCGTCGCCCCGACCGCCCGGTCACCGGTCAGCCCCTCCGGCAGATGCAGCGACCAGAACAGCGCACCCACATGCCCCTTCCGCATGCGCGGCACGTCGGTGTCCACCCCGCCCTCGCCCAGCTCCAGGTCGTACCAGGGCAGATGGCGCAGCACCCACGGCAGCCCGCTGTAGCCGTCGGCGACGGGGTGGACGGCGAGGAAGGCGTGCGCCTCCTCCAGCGCTTCCCCCTCCAGCACCTCGGCCGCGGCTTCAGGCGTGTCTATGGACGCGGCGGTGACCAGTTCCTGCGGCGTGGAGGCGGGCGGCCCGACCTCGCCGACGTCAGCCGTGGTTCGCAGTTCGTCCTGCAGGTCTGCCATGGCGGGACTCCGTAGCCGGTCGGTGATCGCAGTACGGTCACCGTCGCACGGAGGCCCGGTGGCTTCCTGGTGGGTGGAGCGTTCGGGGGTACGCCCGCACCTGACCTGAGGTCAGCCGACCGGAGCTCTGTTGTCCAGACCCGAGGTCAGCCGTCCAGCTCCTCCAACGTCGCGTTGGACGGAGCCGTACGCCCCCGCAGATCCCGCGCCACATCCTCCGCCGCCCCCAGCGCCCGTACCGCGTTCTGCCAGGTCAGCTTGGCCAGGTCGGTTCTGGACCAGCCGCGGTCGAGGAGTTCGGCGATGAGGTTCGGGTAGCCGGAGACGTCGTTCAGGCCGTCCGGGAGGAAGGCCGTGCCGTCGTAGTCGCCGCCGATGCCGAGGTGGTCGATGCCCGTGACCTCGCGCATGTGGTCGAGGTGGTCGGCGACCGTGGACACCGTGGCGACCGGGCGCGGGTCGGCCTCCTCGAAGGCGCGGTGGACCTTCATCGCCTCGGGGGTGGTGTCGAGGTGGTGGAAGCCGTGGGCGCGCATGTTGTCGTCCGCGGCCACCGTCCAGTCGACGGCCGCCTGGAGCACGAACTTGGGCACGAAGGTGACCATGGCCACTCCCCCGTTGCCCGGGAGGCGTTCCAGGACATCGTCCGGGATGTTGCGGGGGTGGTCGCAGACCGCCTGCGAGGAGGAGTGGCTGAAGATCACGGGCGCCACGGACGTGTCCAGCGCGTCCCGCATCGTCGTCGCCGCGACGTGGGAGAGGTCGACCAGCATGCCGAGGCGGTTCATCTCCCGTACGACCTCGTGGCCGAAGGCCGACAGTCCGCCGACCGCCGGCTTGTCCGTCGCGGAGTCCGCCCACGCGATGTTGTCGTTGTGGGTGAGGGTCATGTAGCGGACCCCGAGCGCGTACAACCCGCGTAGCGCGGCGAGGGAGTTGTCGATCGAGTGGCCGCCCTCCGCGCCCATCAGGGAGGCGATACGGCCCTCGCCGCGCGCCGTCTCCATGTCGGCGGCGGTGTACGCGGCGCGCAGATCGCCGGGATACCGTGCGATCAACTGCCGTACGCAGTCGATCTGTTCGAGCGTCGAGGTGACCGCGCCGGGCAGGTCCGAGCGGACGTACACCGACCAGAACTGCGCCCCGACCGCGCCCGCGCGCAGGCGCCCGAGGTCGGTGTGCAGGTGGGCGCTCTGGTCGGTGGCGATGTCGCGGGCGTCGAGGTCGTAGCGGACCTGCTCGCGCAGTGCCCAGGGGAGGTCGTTGTGGCCGTCGACGACCGGGAACTCCCGCAGGAACTCCCGCGCTTCCTCAAGAGACCCCATACCGCTCACGCGCCCGAGCCGAAGCCGAAGCCGTCGTTCGCGCCCTCGACCTTGGAGCGCAGCCGCCGGCCCTTCTCGGTGGCCTGGTCGTTCAGCTCCTGCTGGAACTCCCGCATCCGGCCGAGGAGTTCCTCGTCGTGCGCGGCGAGGATGCGGGCGGCGAGCAGACCGGCGTTGCGCGCGCCGGCGACGGAGACGGCCGCCACCGGGACACCGGCCGGCATCTGCACGATCGACAGCAGGCTGTCCATGCCGTCGAGGTACTTCAGCGGCACCGGTACGCCGATGACGGGCAGCGGGGTGACCGAGGCGAGCATGCCGGGCAGATGGGCGGCGCCCCCGGCCCCGGCGATGATGACCTTGAGCCCGCGCTCGGCGGCCTCCTCGCCGTAGGTGATCATCTCGCGCGGCATCCGGTGCGCGGAGACGACGTCGACCTCGTACTCGATCTCGAACTCGTCGAGGGCCTGCGCGGCCGCCTCCATGACGGGCCAGTCGGAGTCCGACCCCATGACGATGCCGACCAATGGAACAGGGCGCGCGTCAGCGCTCGTTGAGGGGCGGTGGTCGGGTGACGGGTGGGCGGGGCTCATTCGGTGATCGTGCCTCTCAGGTAGCCGGCCGCGTGACGCGCGCGCTCCAGCACGTCGTCGAGGTCGTCGCCGTAGGTGTTGACGTGGCCGACCTTGCGGCCTGGCTTCACGTCCTTGCCGTACATGTGGATCTTGAGCTGGGGGTCGCGTGCCATGCAGTGCAGGTACGCGGAGTACATGTCGGGGTAGTCGCCGCCGAGGACGTTGACCATGACGGTCCACTGGGCGCGGGGGCGCGGGTCGCCGAGTGGGAGGTCCAGGACGGCCCGTACGTGGTTGGCGAACTGGGAGGTGATCGCGCCGTCCTGGGTCCAGTGGCCGGAGTTGTGGGGGCGCATGGCGAGCTCGTTGACGAGGATGCGGCCGTCGCGGGTCTCGAAGAGCTCCACGGCCAGGTGGCCGACGACTCCGAGTTCCTTGGCGATGCGCAGGGCCAGTTCCTCGGCCCGCAGTGCCGGCGCCTCGTCGAGGTCCGGGGCCGGGGCTATCACCGTGTCGCAGACGCCGTCGACCTGACGGGACTCGACGACCGGGTACGCGACGGCCTGGCCGTGCGGGGAGCGGACGACGTTCGCCGCCAGCTCCCGTACGAAGTCGACCTTCTCCTCGGCGAGCACGGGCACCCCGGCGCGGAACGGCTCGGCGGCCTCCGCGACCGACCGTACGACCCACACACCCTTGCCGTCGTAGCCGCCGCGGACGGTCTTGAGGATGACCGGAAACCCATCCCCTTCCGCGGCGAAAGCGACCACGTCTCCCGGGTCGGCCACGATCCGGTGGCGCGGGCACGGTACGCCGATCGCGTCGAGCCTCGCGCGCATCACACCCTTGTCCTGGGCGTGCACGAGCGCGTCGGGCCCGGGGCGGACGGGGATGCCGTCCGCTTCGAGGGCCCGCAGGTGCTCGGTCGGCACATGCTCGTGATCGAAGGTGATCACGTCACAGCCGCGCGCGAAGTCACGCAGCGTGCCGAGGTCGCGGTAGTCGCCGATGACGACATCGCTGACGACCTGCGCCGCGGAATCCTGAGGAGTGTCACTGAGGAGCTTGAACCTGATGCCCAACGGGATGCCCGCCTCGTGTGTCATACGAGCGAGCTGACCACCGCCGACCATGCCGACTACCGGGAATGTCACACCCACAGGGTATCGGCCATCCGGGGGCGGCCGATTTCACCGCCTGTGTCCGCGCCTGTGAGCCCATACACAGGCATTGGCGAGGGGCGCTGGTTAGCATGGCCGGACCGAATGGACGATCGGACCGACCGACCAACCCGAGTGACAGGGGCCGGCACACCATGGGCAGTACCACCTCGGGGTCGCGGACGACACCGACGACTCCGACGCCGACGCCCCGCGGCACCCTTCGCCTGCGGATCGAGCGGCTTGTGCGCGAGGTCGCCAAGTTCGGTGCGGTCGGCGGGGCGGGGCTGCTGGTCAACCTCGGCGTGTTCAACCTGGTGCGGCACGTCACCGACCTCCAGGTGGTGCGGGCGTCCGTCATCGCCACGGTCGTCGCGATCCTCTTCAACTACATCGGGTTCCGCTACTTCACGTACCGCGACCGCGACAAGACCGGCCGTACGAAGGAGCTGGGCCTCTTCCTGCTGTTCAGCGCGGTCGGGCTGGTCATCGAGAACGGCATTCTGTACGCGGCCACGTACGGCTTCGGCTGGGACAGCCAGCTGCAGAGCAACGTCTTCAAGTTCCTCGGCATCGGCATCGCGACCCTGTTCCGGTTCTGGTCCTACCGGACGTGGGTGTTCCGGGCGCTGCCCGCGCGGGAGGCGGTGGCGCGTGCGGAATCGTTCCTGGAGGCGGAGATTCCGCATCCGACCTCGTACTCCCCGGCCTCCGCCCCAAGCCGGACCGGTTCGGTCACCTGATGACCGTCGTGTTCGGTCACCTGATGACCGTCGTGGCTGTCGGTTCGATCACCTGACGGTCGGCTTCTGCTCCCCCGGCAGGCTGGGCTTCGTCGGCGTACGCGACAGGAACAGCCCGAACACCGGCGGCTTGGCCTGAAGCATCTCCAGCCGGCCCCCGTCCGCCTCCGCGAGGTCACGGGCGACGGCGAGCCCGATGCCCGTCGAGTTGCGCCCGCTGATCGCCCGCTCGAAGATACGGGCACCCAGCTCGGCGGGCACTCCGGCCCCCTCGTCCGTCACCTCGATGACGGCCTGGTTCCCGACGACGCGTGTGCGCAGCGCCACGGTCCCGCCGCCGTGCATGAGCGAGTTCTCGATGAGCGCGGCCAGGACCTGGGCGACCGCGCCCGGCGTACCGACCGCCTGGAGGTGCCGCTTGCCCGAGCTGACGATGGCGCGGCCGGCGCTGCGGTAGGCCGGGCGCCACTCCTCCAGCTGCTGCTTGATGACCTCGTCGAGGTCGAAGGAGACGGCCGAGCCGGTGTGCGGGTCACGGGAGTTGGTGAGCAGCCGCTCCACCACGTCGGTGAGCCGCTCGACCTGTGCCAGCGCGATGGTCGCCTCCTCCTTCACCGTGTCCGGGTCATCGGTGAGGGTGATCTCCTCCAGCCGCATCGACAGCGCGGTCAGCGGCGTACGGAGCTGATGGGAGGCATCGGCCGCGAGGCGCCGCTCGGCGGTCAGCATGCGGCCGATGCGCTCGGCGGAGGCGTCCAGCACATCCGCGACCCGGTCCAGCTCCGGGACGCCGTACCGCTTGTGGCGGGGGCGCGGGTCGCCCGAGCCGAGCCGTTCCGCGGTCTCGGCGAGGTCGGTGAGCGGGGAGGCGAGACGGCCCGCCTGACGCAGGGCGAGGACGACGGCCGCGATCACGGCGAGCAGGGCGACCGCGCCGATGATCAGCAGCGTACGGCCGACCTCCCTGGTCACGACCGAGCGCGGCTCCTCGACGGTGACGATCTCGCCCTCCTCGCCCTGCTCCTCGGCGCGGATGATGTCCCCCGCCGGGCGCTCACCGATCTCGATCGGCGCCCGGCCCTCGATCTCGATCCGCACATACCGGTCGTCGGAGACCTGGTCCCCCAGCACATGCGCGCTGATCCGCTCCTCCCCGAGTATCCGGCTGTCCACGATGCTCGCCAGCCTGATCGCCTCCGAGTCCACCCTCTCCTGCGCGCTTTCGGTGATCGTCCGCGTCTCGACGATGACGAGCGACACACCGAAGACCGCGATCACGACGAGGACCACGGCGAGGGTGGACTGGATGAGACGGCGACGCACGGGGGCCTTCCGGGCGGGGTGATGAACTTACGGGAACCAGTGTGCCGCCGAGTACTACCTAGTACTAAACGAGTACTAGGTAGTACTAAAGGGGCTCGGGGCTGTGCCGATATGCGGCTCCGCCGCGTGGGCGCGACCAGCCCCGACGGACCGGCGGCCGCACAACTACACACAGCAAAACGGCGCTACGACTCAACTCTTCTCAAACCGGAACCCCACACCCCGAACCGTAGCGATGTAACGCGGATTCGCCGCATCATCCCCGAGCTTCTTCCGCAACCAGGAGATATGCATGTCGAGCGTCTTGGTCGACGACCACCACGTCGTGTCCCACACCTCCCGCATCAACTGGTCCCGGGTCACCACGCGGCCGGCGTCCCGCACAAGCACCCGCAGCAGGTCGAACTCCTTGGCCGTGAGCTGAAGCTCCTCGTCGCCCATCCACGCACGGTGGGACTCGACGTCGATGCGCACCCCGTGGGTGGCGGGCGGCTGCTGGGGCTCGGTGGCGCCGCGCCGGAGCAGCGCCCGGACCCGGGCAAGCAGCTCGGCGAGCCGGAACGGCTTGGTGACGTAGTCGTCGGCGCCCGCGTCGAGACCGACGACGGTGTCCACCTCGTCGGCGCGCGCGGTCAGGATCAGGATCGGAACACTGTGGCCCTCGGCGCGCAGCCGGCGGGCCACCTCCAGGCCGTCCATGCCGGGCAGCCCCAGGTCCAGGACGACCAGGTCGACGCCACCCTGCATTCCGGCGTCCAGGGCGGTGGGGCCGTCCTCGCGCACCTCGACCTCGTAGCCCTCCCGGCGCAGGGCGCGGGCCAGCGGCTCCGAGATGGACGCGTCGTCCTCGGCGAGCAGTACACGGGTCATGGGGTGATGGTAGTCCGCCGCGGACTACACCAGGAGGGTGATCGACAACCGGGATTCACACCTTCTCGCAGGGCTTCTCTTACCTTCGCGGTGCATGGTCGGATGCGGCAACCACTCGATCCCCACCTGCGCCCGCAGGACAGCTACCGCGTGCGACCTTCGAATCAAGGAGCACACTTCCGCCTTTACCTGTGATTCACCTCTCATACCCTCTCGTTGTCCAGCAATTTGTCTGACCTATGGCGAATCAACGGCCGCAGTACCAGCAAGGAACGACCATGGCGTCCAGCCTGACGAAGGACTCGGCCACGCCGGGCACCCCCGGTCCCGAGAAGACCTTCTTCGGCCAGCCCCGCGGACTGGCCACCCTCTTCATGACCGAGATGTGGGAGCGGTTCTCCTACTACGGCATGAGGGCCCTGCTCCCGCTGTACCTGGTGGCCCCGGGCGGTCTGCACCTCAGTGCGGCCACCGCGACCGCGATCTACTCCGTCTATGTGTCGCTGGTGTACCTGCTCGCCCTGCCCGGCGGCTGGTTCGGCGACCGGGTCTGGGGTCCCCGCAGGACCGTCGCCGTCTCCGGCGCGATCATCATGCTCGGCCACCTGACGCTGGCGCTGCCCTCGTCCGGCACCTTCTACGCGGGCCTCGGCCTCGTGGCCATCGGCTCCGGCCTGTTGAAGGCCAACATCTCCACGATGGTCGGCCACCTCTACGACGGCCCGGACGACCCGCGCCGCGACGGCGGCTTCACCGTCTTCTACATGGGCATCAACCTCGGCGCCTTCGCCGCGCCGCTGGTCATCGGCACCATCGGCGAGAACGTCGACTGGCACCTCGGCTTCGCGCTCGCCGCGCTAGGCATGGCGCTCGGCCTCTCCCAGTTCCTGATCGGCAGCCGCCATCTCGCCACGCGCTCCAGTGTCGTCCCGACGCCGCTGTCCGCCGAGGAGAAGGCCTCGACGCTGCGCAAGGCCGCGATCTGGGCGGGCATCGCCGTCGTCTTCTACGCGATCGTCGGCTTCTCCGGCCACTACACGCTGAACTGGATCCTGGTCCCGCTGACCCTGCTCGGCGTGATCATCCCGGTCATGGTGCTGGCCCGCATCAAGCGCGACAAGGACCTGGACCGCGCCGAACAGTCGAGGATGTCCGCGTACATCTGGTTCTTCGCCGCCGCCGCCGTCTTCTGGATGATCTACGACCAGGGCGGCTCGACCCTGGCGATCTTCGCGGACAGCTCGGCCGACAACAGCGTGCTGGGCTGGTCGTTCCCGGTCTCCTGGTACCAGTCGGTCAACCCGGTCCTGATCATGGCGCTGGCCCCGGTCTTCGCCTGGTTCTGGCTGGCGCTGAACAAGCGCGGCAAGGAGCCGAGCACGATCGTGAAGTTCTCCTCGGGTCTGGTCCTGATCGGCGCCTCCTTCTTCCTCTTCCTGGCCCCGCTGTCGATCGCCGAGGGCGGTCACAAGGCAGCCGCGATGTGGCTGGTCGCCGTCTACTTCGTCCAGACCGTCGGCGAACTGACGCTCTCCCCGGTCGGCCTGTCGGTCACGACGAAGATGGCTCCGGCCAAGTACGCCTCCCAGATGATGGGCGTCTGGTTCCTCGCCGTCACCGCCGGCGACGCCACGACCGGCCTGCTCTCCATCGCCGGCGTCGACCTGAACAAGACCGGCGTCGTCGCCCTGGAGGCCGCGCTCGCCGTGGTCGCCGGTGTCGCGGTGTGGATGTACCGGGGCAAGGTGAAGGAGCTCATGGGCGGTATCCACTGAGCCGGACGCCCGCCACGGCTCGAACCTCGAACGAAGGGTCGCCGCATCATCTCTGTGCGGCGACCCTTCGGGACATTCCGGAGGAGCCCGCCATTCGACGCGGCATTCACCTGCATTCTGGCGACATGGCCGACACCACGATCAAGATCAGCGAGTCGACAAGAGACCGTCTGCGCACCCTCGCCGAGGAACGGGGCCTGAGTACGCGCGCCTACGTGGAACGAGTGGCCGCCGCGACCCCTACGGCATCCGAGCGCGCGGAGCGCACGGTCCGGGCGATCGCTTACGTCCGGCCAATCTGCGCCCGGACCTCACCGAGGCCGACGTGCGCGCGGCGCAGGAATGGCGTGCGGCGATCGCGGCCGGACAAGTGGGAGAGCGCAGGTGATCATCCCGGAACCACACGATGGCCCTCACCCTCTGTGCTGCGGTCACCGGTTGCTGTCGGCGCTCGCGGTCTTCGAAGTTGAGCGGTGCTCTCTGCGGCAGCCGTGCGGTCGTGGCTGACGCCCCAGGCCGGTGATTGGCGGATTTGGCTCAGTTCTGACGGCCGTCACCAGGCCTTACGGAGGCCACGAGTGAGCCAAATCTGCCAATCTCTCCATGCCTCCGCCGGTCAACCTCGAAGACTTCTTGCTGAGCAGCGCCGCCGAACAGCCGAAAGGCCGCCGAACCCAGGGGGGTGCGGGGGCCCTTGGACGTCGGTTGCCTACATCCGTCAGGCGGAGTGCAGTTCGCCACGTCGTACGGAGGTGACGAACGAGGCCCAGGCCTCCGCCGGGAGTATGAGGGCGGGGCCGTCGGGGTTCTTGGAGTCGCGGACGGGGACGAGGGGGGTGGGGAGGTTGTCGGCTACTTCGAGGCATTCGCCGCCGCTGGTGCTGCTGTAACTGCTCTTGCGCCAGCTGGCAGCGGCCAGAAGGTCGTCAGAGACTTCGAGACACTGGCCGCCGTCCGAGTTGCTGTAGCTGCTCTTGCGCCACGAGGCCCCGGACAGGAAGTCGTCGGAGACCTCGACGCAGTTGCCGCCGCTGGTGTTGCTGTAACTGCTCTTGCGCCACGTCACGTTGCTCAGGTCGATGGCCCGCACGGCACTTCCTCCAACATCCGCAGGATGAACTTCCTCGACTCGGCCGGGGGCAACGCCAGGTCGCGCACAGCCATCGTATCTGCGCTGCAATTCCTCAACCCTTTTTGGTTCCTCGATGAGTTCACCGCGCACGTCGTTCTCCGTGTAGGCCACGGTACGGCCGTCCGGCAGCCGCAGAAGCATGGTGTCCGTGCTCATCAGGCCGTGGGGACCCGCGCTGAACGGCACCACGTGGAGGGTGATGTTCGGGCGCTCCGAGGCCTCCACCAAGTGCTCCAACTGCTCCCGCCACTCCGCCGCATCACTCAGCGATGTACACAGCACCGCCTCAGAGAGGACAACGCGGAGCAGCGGCGCGTCGTCCCCGTCCAGCAGCTTGTGTCGACCGAGGCGCGCCTCGACTTGCTGGTCCAGCACTTCCCCCCTGAGCCCTCCCGCCACGAGCGCCTCACGCGCGTACCCGGCCGTCTGGAGCAGACCCGGCGGCGCGCTCACTGAGTACTGCCACAGGCTCAGCGCCTCCGACTCCAGCAGCATGTACCTACGGTCGGCACACAGCCCGTGAGAGGAGAGGGGCGCGCGGGTCCCGCGGCGCCCGGGCCCGCGCACAGCTCAGCGCAGGCGCCGCCGTCCCGGCATGAACGTGAACACCGCCCCGCCCAGCAGGATCGCCGTCCCGGCCACCAGGCCGAGCGCCTTGAGGGCGCCGTTGTCGTCGGCGCCCGTGTCGGCGAGGCCGCCCCCCGTCGCCGTACCGCCTGCTGAACCCGACGTACCGGAAGAGCCGCCGGACGAGCCGCCGGCGGAGCCGCCCGAGGCGCCGCCTTCCTGCTCGGTCGTGTCCAGGGTGAGGGAGACCTCGGACTTGGACGGGGTGCAGGTCGTGGTCGTACCGAGGGCCTCGACGGTCAGCACACCCGGTGACAGCGTGGACTCGCCGGTCGCGCCCGGCTTGTAGGTGCCCGTCAGGTCGGGGATCGTCATCGGGTCGCCCGCCTTGATGGGCTCGGGGTTGGTCGGGCCCTCGACGTGGACCGTGCCGGTGTCGGCGCCGCCGAGGACGACCTCCATGGACGGTTTGACGGAGTCGGCCGGGATGTCGGCGGGGCTGTCCATCACCGAGCCCTTGAACTGGACCGTGAGGTCGTAACTCCCGCCGTTCTTCCTGGCGTTGATCTGGACGGGCGAGGTCGCGCTCCGGTCTCCGATGGGCGTCACGCACTCGTACGGGACCTGGACCTCCTTGCCCGTGAACTCGGTCTGGCCGTCCTCGCTCCGGCTGGGTGTGGCCGACGGGGAGGGGGACTGCGACTGTGATTGTGATTGTGACGGGGTGGGGCTCTGCGTCTGGGTCGGGGTCGGCGACTGCGTGTTCGTCGGTGGCGGGCTGCCGTCCCCCTCCGTCACGTTGATGGTCGCCGCCGACTGCACCGTCTCCGTCGGCGTGCACTTGGTGTCCGTCGACAGGGCGTTGATGGTGTACGCGTCGGGCGTCAGCGTCACCTCCCCGGCCGCCGTCAGCTTCACCGTGCCCTTCATGTCGGACAGCACCATGGCGCCGCCCTTGGGGATGGGCGGGTTCTCGCGCGGGCCCTGCATGGCGATGTCGGCGGTCTGCGCGCCGGCCGCCTTGAGGGTGCCGCTGGGCTGGACGGAGTCGGCGGGCAGGTCGATGAGGTCGGGGTTCTTGGAGGCGGCCTGGACGAACTTCCACACCACCTCGACCTCGTCGCCCACCTTGGCCGTCGCGGGCGCGGCGATCTCCACCTTGGTGGTGCCGTCGACGGGGGGCAGGCCGGAGATGTCCGGCGGCACGCACTTCGTCGCGTACGACACCTCCGCCGCCTGCGCCGGCACCGCCGCCACGCCCAGCAGGAGCCCGGCACCGCCGAGCATCAGCGCGACCCCGGCCGCGCTGACGGGACCGGGGCGTCCGGGGCGTTTGGGGCCTCTCCGGCCTCGTACCGCGAGAACTCTCCGTTGCGTACTCACGTGTGTCCCTTTCTGGCCTGAGTGGTGGAACCGTTCTCTTGCGGTGCGGAGAGCTGTCCCGTCGACGGTTTCCCCGGACCGGTGTCCGGCGCGAACCACGGGAGGGTCGTAGCCGTGCTCGGTGGGGATTCAGGAGGTGGTGGTACGGCGTTCGAGGTGCCCAACTTGGGTATGCGCAGCGCCAGTTCGGGGAACCGGAGGCGTCGCCGTCGGCCGGAGGACCGCGCGTGCGGGCGTACGCGGTCCACGGCCGCCATCCCGATCCGGAACACCGCGGCTGGTACGACGACGGCGAGCAGTATCCAGAAGAGGGTCACGCCCCAGGGGCGGCCGACGCCCCACGGCTGTTCGACGAGCACCTGGCCGCCGTACTTGAGGGAGACGGTGTAGTCGCCGTGGGCCCCGGCGGCGAGTTCGACGGGGAGCGCGAGCCGGGCCTTCTTGCCCGGCTGGATCGTGCCGCGCCACTGCTGCTCCTCCCATTCGGGGGCGAACACCCCGTGGGAGGTGCCGACTTGGAAGACCGGGTCCTTGATGGGGGCCGTGCCCACGTTGCCCACGGTGAAGACCAGCTCGCGCGCGGGCGGCGACCCGAACCAGGTCAGCAGCCCGCTCGACCCGTCCAGCCGCGCGTCCGTCAGGACCGACAGACGCCCGCCCTCCGCCTCCTCCGGCAACGGCTCCACCGAGTGCCCGGCGACCATGAAGACGGCGTCGGCCTGCGCCTTCTCGCCCGTCACGGTGGCGACGTGCACCACGCACGGACACGGCACCGGCGGCTCGGCCACCGGCAGCTCCCGGCTGAAGGCACCCTCGGCGTCGGTGGTGGCGGCCCGGCCGTCCGCGTTGGCGCAGGAGTTGGTGCCGCCGGGCACCCCGCGGGACGGTTCGGACTGGCCGCAGATCAGGATCATCAGCAGCGTCTTCGGCCGCCATCCGCTGCCCTCCACCGTGATCGAACCGCCCGTCCCCGCCTGGGACTTGGACAGTTCGACGGTCGGTTTCTCCGCGGCCCCGGCGGGCGGTGCCATCACGGCCGCCAGGACGAGTGCGAGAACCGCCACCACCAGCACGGAGAGCCTGCCCCTGCCGCTCACGTCACCGCTCCCGTCAACTCGATCTCCGTACGCGGTTGTTCGTCGGCCCGTGCGCCGTCCGGTGCGGCTGCCGCCTTACGGCGTCCCCGATGCCGTACGAGGAAGAAGGCGCCGCCCACCAGCGCCATCCCGCCCCCGGCCCCCGCCATCGCACCCCACGGCACGAACCGCGCCGCCGCCGACCCGGAGTCGCCCGCGCCGCCGCCCGCGGTGACCGTCAGGCGTACGTCGACCGCGTCCAGCGCCGGTGGGTCGGCCCACGGTTCGCTGAGCTCGACCCTGCTGCCCGGCGGGAGCCGGACCGGGAGGGTGCGCGGGGCCCGGTCGAGGACCTCGCCGAACAGGCCCTCGGCGCGTACGGCGAGCGTCGGGGTCAGGGTGGTGGTGCCGCGGTTGACGAGCTCGTACGTGATGCGGTCGCCGCGTACCGCGACCCGCTCGACCGTGAGGGCGGCCAACGCCGGTCCGGTGACCCGGAGTTGGACCGGGACGGTGGCGGTGCGGCCCTCCGCGCGGGCGGTGATCGTGGCCGAGTGGTCGTCGCCGGGGGACGCGTTCGGCGGCACGTTCACCGTGAAGGGCACGTCGGCGCGGGTGCGGGCGGGCACCTCCACGACACCCTCGCGCGCGAAGGCGACCCAACTGCCGCCGCTCAGCCTGATCTTGAGCGGCTCGCGGGTCGGGTTGCGCACGGACACCGTGTCCTGGAGGACCGTTCCGGGCGCGCCCTCCGCGTAGACGGACGGCCGTCCGTCGCCCGAGGGCGCGACGGACCAGCCGTCGTCGGCCACGGCTGCGGGGGCCGTGGCCAGGGACAGCAGGACAGCGAGGCAGAGGACACGCACAGGCGGCTCCCGGTCGTCTTGGCCGTCGCCGTCGTCAGCGGCGTACCGCCTGATGCGCCTGATGCGTTTGATGTGCCTCTCGATGTGCTTGCTGTACTTGATGTGCTTGATGTGCTTGATGTGCTTGATGCGTCTGATTCCTGCGCGTCAGCCACAGCACGCCCGCCGCGCCCGCGAGCAGGACCGTGCCGCCGAGGGTGGCAAGGGCGATCGCGGAGTCCTCGGGGCCGGTCTGCGGAAGTTCGCCGCCGGAGCCGCCGGAGCCACCGGTGCCGCCAGTGCCGCCAGTGCCGCCCTGGGTTCCGCCGGACGAGCCCCCGCCCCCTCCGGCCGCCGTCACGTCGAGGGTGAGCGACTGGCCTGGATCGTTGCCGGGCGTGCACGTCGTGGTCGTACCGAGGGCCTTGATGGTGAGCACCCCCGCGGTGAAGGTGACCTTGCCGGTCGCCTTCGGGGTGTACGTGCCGCTCAGGTCATTGATCTTGATGGGGGTGTCGGCGGGGATGGCCTCCTGGTTGGCCGGTCCCGTCACCGTGAGCGTGCCGCTGTCGGCGCCGCCCAGTTCGATGGTGGCGCTCGGGTTCATCGCGCCCTTGCCCAGTTCGACCGGGCTGGACGAGACGCCCTTCTGCCAGGACATGGTGATCTTGTAGCCGTCGCCGCTCTCTACGCCCTTGATGTCGATCGGGGAGACGGCGGATTTGTCGCCGATGGGTGTCTTGCAGTTGTACTCGACGTCCACGACGTCGGCGTGGGCCGCGGGGGCGGCCATCAGCGCCGCCGAGCCGGCCAGTGCCGCGGCGAACGCGAGCGCGGCGGTTCGTTTCTGGTACGTCCGGTATGTCCGGTGCGGCACGTCGGGACCCCACATTCTGACGGAACATCAGATGGTGGCTCAAAGTACGCCTGGGGCCTTGTCGAGGGAAGACACAGGGCGCGCCGGATTCGTGGGGATCCGGCGTGTGTGGGGTGACGTGCGGGAGTGGAGGAAGGGTGGGGGCGAACCGGGGGTAACTCAAGGTGGGCCTCGGGAGGGGGAAGGGTGGGGCGTCTCCCGCGGATGCTTCTCGCCCCCGCCGCCCCTACCCGTCCCATCCCCCAGGGGCTGCCGCCCCTTCGACCCCTCCGGGGGGATGGGGGTCGGTGGGCAGTTTGCGGGTGAGCGGGTGAGAGATGGGGGTGGGTGATACAGGTTGTGGGTGGCTGCGGGTTGGTTGTGGCTGGTCGCGCCCACGCGGCGGAGCCGCGTATCGATACAGCCCCGCGCCCCTTGAGGGCGCCAAGGCCCCCCAACCGGTTACGCCGGTGCCCCCAGTTCCGCCCATACCGTCTTACCCGCGGCGCCCGGCGTGCGGATGACGCCCCAGTCCAGGCAGAGCCGCTGGACTATGAACATGCCGTGGCCGCCGGGGCGTCCGGCGCGGTGGGGGGTGCGTGGGGAGGGCTGGCCCACACCCCGGTCGGAGACTTCGAGGCGGATCACCTTGTTGTCGCAGGCGATCCAGAGCTCGTCCGGGCCCTCGGCGTGCAGGCAGGCGTTGGTGACGAGTTCGGAGACGACCAGGAGCACGTCCTCGGCCGCGGCCCGCTGGTCGGCGGTGGCGGCGGGCAGCCAGCCCCACGCGTACAGCGCCTGTCGGGTGAAGTCACGGGCGAGCGGTACGACACCGCTCGCCCCGTCGAAGCTCAGCCTGCGGGACTGGCGTCCGGCGGCGGGCACGGATGCGCCGTCGAGGGGCGCACCCCCTGCGGGTACGCCCTGCGCGGGCGTCCCGGAAGCGCCGCCGTCGCCCGGTTCCGGGCCGCGGTCGCCCGGCGAGCAAGGCCGGGTGGTGCTCATCAGCGCTTCACCTCACCGATTCACCAGTTCACGATTCAAGACTCAGTACATTTTGGGGCTGCACCTGTCAGGGCTGCCGACATATTCAGGGTGTCTTCTGCCCGAGCGAACCGTCAGAACACCCACTTATTCGTCACGGAACCTGTGACGGGAGTAACGCGTCACTCACACAGGGATCTCCGGGGTAGGGCAGGTATCTGCGGGGCACGGCTTCGGCCGTAGTCCGGGCAGTCGACGGCGCGGTCCATGCCCGTACGACCTATGCGCCTTTGTCGGCGAGTGCCGCCTCAAGCGTCGGATGGACGGTGAAGACGGCATCGGCCCCTGTGATCTGGAACACCCGGGCCACCACGGGCTGCATCCCCGCGAGATGGACCCCGCCGCCCGCGGCCTCCGCCTTCAGGCGGGCGCCGAGCAGCACATTGAGCCCGGTGGAGTCGCAGAACTCCAGCCGCGCGCAGTCCACCACGAGCCGGGCGAAGCCCTTGCCCAGGCAGTCGTCGAGTGGCTCACGCAACACATCGGCGGTGTGGTGATCCAGCTCACCCGCCGGGGTCACGACGGCGCTGGCGCCCTCTTCCCGCACCTCGACCAATAGCCGACCCGACTGTGCGCTGCCGACCGTCCCGCGGTCCATGCCCGTTCTCTCCCGACCGTCGTGGCTGTTGACTCGCCCTCGAACACTACGCCTTACCTACGTCACACAACACCCGAACAACCACCCATAAACGGACATTCCTCCACGGAACGCACTTGCGATGACCTCGCGAAAGCGGGTAGGGAAGTAGGGACACCCAATCGACACGGCCGGCTTTGGAGGCGCCGCACACCGCAGTGCACGTATAGGCATCGGCGGCCATATGCCGAGAACGATGGAGGACACCATGTCACCCCGGCTCGACGCATCGCATACCCAGAGGGCGACGTCGGCACCCCCGCTGGAAGAGCTGAAACACGAGACTCCCGAGTCCCCCGTGGGATCCGACACACTCGACGGATCCGAGGGTTACCACGGATCCGACGCGCTGGACGGGTTCAACGGACTCGACGCGCTCGCCGGACTTCCGGAGATCCCTCCGTACGACGAGGTGGGGCCGGTGGACGCACGGGCCCTGTCCAAAACGCTCTTCGAGCGGCTGGAGTCCCTCGAAGAGGGCACGCACGAGTACTCGTACGTCCGCAACACCCTGGTCGAACTCAACCTCGCCCTGGTGAAGTTCGCCGCCTCCCGGTTCCGCTCGCGCAGCGAACCCATGGAGGACATCATCCAGGTCGGCACCATCGGCCTGATCAAGGCGATCGACCGTTTCGAGTTGAGCCGCGGCGTCGAGTTCCCCACGTTCGCGATGCCGACGATCGTCGGTGAGATCAAGCGCTTCTTCCGCGACACGAGCTGGTCGGTGCGTGTCCCGCGCAGATTGCAGGAACTCCGTCTCGACCTGGCCAAGGCCGGTGACGAACTCGCCCAGCAGCTCGATCGCGCTCCGACGGTGGGAGAACTGGCGGAGCGCCTGGGCCTGACGAACGACGAGGTCGTCGAGGGCATGGCGGCGTCGAACGCGTACACCGCCTCGTCGCTGGACGCCCAGCCCGAGGAGGACGACTCCGAGGGCGCGCTGGCGGACCGGATCGGCTACGAGGACCACGGGCTCGAAGGCATCGAGTACGTCGAGTCGTTGAAGCCTCTGATCGCCGGTCTCCCGCAGCGCGACCGCAAGATCCTCGCGCTGCGCTTCGTCGCCAACATGACCCAGTCGGAGATCGGGGACGAACTGGGCATCTCCCAGATGCACGTCTCCCGGCTGCTGTCACGGACGCTGGTGCGGCTGCGCAGGGGGTTGACGGTCGAGGAGTGACCTGAGAGTGCCCTGAGGGGAAGGGGGTCGGGCGCATCCTGCGCCCGACCCCCTTTCTCTGTCTCACAGTTACCGCGGGGAACCTCTTTCCCCATTGCTCCCCTTCCATCACTATGGTCACCCGCCAAACCGGCCGGTACGTCAGGAAGCCGACGACCGGCGGCATGGGGGGGGAGGCGTGGAGGAGGCGGGAGGATGGCTCGGGACGACGGCAGCGGTGGTGGTGAGGCCGGGGCCCAGGCCGGCGTCGCCGGTGGTGGGACACACGGTGATGGCGCACATGGTGATGGCGCACACGGTGGTGGGACACACGCCGCCGCCTCCGACGCACGGCTCACCGAACTGCTGCGCGCCGACACCCCCACCGCGTACCCGGCGCTGCTCGAACTCCGCGACCGCCACCAGCCATCGGTCCTCGCCTACGCCCGCCTGTGCACCGCGAGCGAGTCCGCGGCACGGCAGCTGGCGGCACAGGTCTTCACCATCGCGGCCCGCGAAACGGCACGCGGTACCGAGCCGAGCGTCCCGTGGAGGCACCAACTCCTGCTGCTGACCGGGCAGTCGGCGGCCGCGTGGGCGACCGACGAGCGCGCCGCCGGCCTTGATGCCGGCCTCCTCCTCGTACTGAACACGGCGGGCCCCGGCGGCCCGGTCCCGCCCCTGCTCACGGCCTTCCAGTCGCTCCCGCCCCGCGCCCAGGGCCTCGTCTGGTACGGGACCGTGGAGCGGGAGCCCGACGACCGGACGGCCGTCTTCCTCGGCCTGACCCGCGAGGACGTGTCGTACGGGCGGGAACCGGCACTCCAGGCCCTGCGCCAGGCCTGCCTGCGACTGCGCCTCGCCGCCTCCGACGACCGCCGCTGCCAGGACTTCCGCCGCCTGATCGAGGAGTCGGTACGCCCCGACAACCCCCGCCACAGCCCGGACCTGCACGCCCACATGGCGCACTGCGCACACTGCGCGGGCGCGTACGAGGAACTCACCACCCTCCGCGACACCCCGCGCCCGGCCCTGGCGGAAGGCCTGCTGCCGTGGAGCGGCGCGGCGTACGTACGGGACGTCGCGCCCCGCACGCGACCGCGTACGGCGGCTACGGCGGCACAGAGCACCTCGCCCTGGCCCCCGTCACGCCGCTTCGTCCTGGCCTCGGCGGCTCTCGGCGTGGCCCTGGCACCGCTGCTGCTCCTCCTGCTGTCCCCCGGCGACCCGCCGCCCCAGGACACAGCAGGCTCCGTGACCACCCCGACCGCCCCGACCACCCCGCCGAACCCGCCATCGGTGACGGCAACGGCGACAGCGACCGTGTCGTCGAGCCCGAGCCCGAGCCTGAGCCCGACTCCAAGCCGGTCATCGACTCCGTCGGCCTCGCCCACGTCCAAGTCCCCGCCGCCGAGCGGCACGTACGCCCAGGTCGTGAACGTCTCCAGCGGCCTGTGCCTCGACATCCGCGGCGCCCTGGAGAAGGGCACCGACGTCGTCACGGCCACCTGCACCTCGGCCGCCACCCAGCGCTGGCGCGTCGACGCCGGCCGGGGTGTCCTCCAGTCGTACGCCGACCCCGAGTACTGCCTCGACAGCCGCGGCTCGACCGACCGCGGCGTCGGCATCTGGGCCTGCTCCTCGGTCGAGGGCCGCAACGGCCAGAACCTGAGGTTCGCGGTCGACGCCCGCGGCGTCATCCGTCCGGGCACAGCCCCGGATCACGCGGTGACCCCGGACGCGACCGGCACGGTGTCCCTGCGCCTGGAGGAGGGGAGCGCGGGGCAGCGGTGGCGGGCGGGTGCGGCGTGATCAGACCTCGCGTACGCCCCGCCGCCATACGCCGGTGACCAGCGGCACCCCCGGCCGGTAGGCGAGGTGGACGTGGCTCGGCGCGTCGAGGAGGGCCAGGTCGGCGTAGGCGCCGGGGGTGAGCCGCCCGATGTCCTCCCGCCGCAGGGCCCACGCCCCGCCCGCTGTCGCCGACCAGACCGCCTCGTCCGGGGTCATGCGCATGTCGCGTACGGCGAGGGCGATGCAGAAGGGGACGGACGAGGTGAAGGACGAACCCGGATTGCAGTCCGTCGACAGGGCGACGGTCACGCCCGCGTCGAGGAGGCGGCGGGCGTCGGGCCAGTCGGCTCGGGTGGAGAACTCGGCGCCGGGGAGGAGCGTGGCGACCGTACGGCTGTTCGCGAGGGCGTCCACGTCCGCGTCGGTGAGGTGGGTGCAGTGGTCCGCGCTCGCGGCGTCCAGCTCTACGGCGAGCTGCACGCCGGGGCCGTACGAGAGCTGGTTGGCGTGGATGCGCGGGTGGAGTCCCTTCGCCCGGCCCGCCGTGAGGATGGCGCGCGCCTGGTCGCCGTCGAAGGCGCCCTTCTCGCAGAAGACGTCGATCCAACGGGCGTACGGGGCGCAGGCGTCGAGCATCTCGCCGGTGACGAGGGCGACATAGGCGGCCGGGTCGTCGGCGTGGTCCGGGGGGACGATGTGGGCGCCGAGGTAGGTGACCTCGTCGGTGTGGGCGGCGGCGATACGCAGGGCGCGTGCCTCGTCCTCGACGGTCAGGCCGTAGCCGGACTTGGTTTCGAAGGTGGTCGTGCCCTGGCGGAGGGCCTCGGAGAGGTAACGGGTGAGGTTGTGATCGAGTTCCGCGTCGCCGGCCGCCCGCGTGGCCGCGACGGTCGTACGGATGCCGCCCGCGCTGTACGGCCGACCCGACATCCGGGCGTTGAACTCCTGCGTCCGGTCGCCCGCGAAGACGAGGTGGGAGTGGGAGTCGACGAAGCCGGGGATGACCGCGCGGCCACCTGCGTCGACCCGATTGTCAGTGGCGGGTGCTTTGCTTTGATCACCGGTCCACGCGATGCGGTCGCCTTCGATGACGACGGCCGCGTCCTGGATCAGTCCGAGGGGAGATCCTCCCCCACTCTCGAATTTGCTCGAGCGGGGGGACCCCCATCCGAGGGAGGGGTCGTTGGTGACCAGGGCGGCGATGTTGGTGATGAGCGTGCTTGCGGTGCTCGCGGAGTTGGCGGGGCTGACGGTCGTCGCGTTGCTCATGGCGTCCTTGTTGGCCTGGTCGGCGGTGGGGTCGGGTTCGGGGGCGGGGGCCGGCCGCGCGGGTGGGCGGCCCGGGGTCATCCGCGCAGGGCTGCGACAGCGTCCGCGAGGGCTTTCGGCACATCCCGTACGAGGGCGTGCGCCCCGTCCCGTACGACGTGCCGACCTCCCACGACCGTATGCGACACGTCTGCTGCCGACGCGGCGAATACAGCCGTCTCGGCACCGAGCCGCGGAAGCGGCCCTGCCGTCCTGACCGAGTCGAGCGCGATCGTCGTGAAGTCGGCGAGCGCGCCGGGTTCCAGGGTGCCCGCGTCGTCCCAGCCGAGGGCCGCGTGGCCGTCGGCCGAGGCCGCCCTCAGGAGGGCCGCCGCCGTCCAGTGACCCCGCGTACGGGTGCGCAGGCGCTCGTTCAGCTCCATCGCGCGCGCCTCTTCGAGCAGGTCGATCACGGCGTGGCTGTCGGAGCCGAGGGAGAGCGGGGAGCCGGCCTGCTGGAGGGCGACGGCGGGGCCGATGCCGTCGGCGAGGTCGCGCTCGGTCGTCGGGCACATGCAGGTGCCCGCTCCGGAGCCGCCGATGAGGGCGATGTCCTCGTCGGTGAGGTGGGTGTTGTGCACCCCGGTCGTGCGCGGGCCGAGGACTCCGTGCTCGGCGAGCAGCCGGGTCGGGGTGCACCCATGGGCCGCCTGGCAGGCGTCGTTCTCGGCGGTCTGCTCGGACAGGTGCACATGAAGCGGGGCCCGCCGCTCCTCGGCCCACCGGGCCACGGTCGCCAACTGCTCGGCGGGCACGGCCCGTACGGAGTGGATCGCCGCCCCGATCCGAGCGTGATCCCGTTCCTTGAGAACTGAACAGCGTTCCGCCCAGGAGTCGGCGTTTCCGTCGGAGAAGCGGAGCTGGTGGGTGTTGGGCGGCTGTCCGAAGCCGGAGGAGAGGTAGGCGGTGTCGAGGAGGGTGATCCGGATACCGGCTTCGGCGGCGGCCGCGATGAGGGCCTCGCCCATGGCGTTGGGGTCGGCGTAGGGCGTGCCGCCGGGGGCGTGGTGGACGTAGTGGAACTCGCCGACGGTGGTGATGCCGGCGAGGGCCATCTCGGCGTACGTCGCACGGGCGAGCGAGAAGTAGCTGTCGGGGGTGAGGCGGTCGGCAACGGCGTACATGACGTCGCGCCAGGCCCAGAATGAATCCGGCGCCCGCTCGCCGTCTTGTCCCCGCCGACGCGGGGGTTGTCCGGCATGACTATGGCTGTCGGCCAGGCCCGGCAGCGTGAGATCACTCGCCACTTGGGCAGTGCCGCGCAGTGCGCGGTGGAACACGTGGGAATGGCCATTGGCCAAGCCCGGCAGCGTGAGGCCGCGCAACACCTCTGCCCCCTGCGGCGCAGCGGGCGTCCCCGTGCGGACCACCACGATCCGCCCGTCGGCCACCTCAAGCAGCACCCCCGACTCAACCCGCTCCCCGAGCCAGGCGTGCTCCAGCCAGTACGTCCGTGTTTGCCGCGTCGGCGTCACGTGCAGGCCAATCCTTCCAGTACGTCGGCGAGGGCGATCACTCCGGCCACGCAGTCGTCCTCGGCGGCGAACTCGGCCGGGGAGTGCGAGACGCCCGTGGGGTTGCGCACGAACAGCATGGCGGTCGGGATGCTTCCCGAGAGGATGCCGGCGTCGTGTCCGGCACCGGTGCCGAGAACGGGGACCTTGAGTTCGGGTTCCCTGTCCTGGCCGAGGATGCGGGCGAGTTCGTCGCGCAGGGCGTGGTCGAACTCGACGACGGGCGTGAAGGACTCGCGGACGATGTCGAGGTCGACGCCGTGTTCCCGCGCGGCTTCACGGGCGGCGCTCTCGATGCCGTCGACCACGGTGTCGAGGCTCTCCTGATCGGCGGCACGGGAGTCGAGCCAGCCGCGCACCAGGGAGGGGATGGCGTTGACGCCGTTGGGCTCGACGGCGACCTTGCCGAACGTGGCGACGGCACCGGCGAGTTGAGCCTCGCGCCGGGCGGCGAGCACGGTCTCGGCGTACGACAGCATGGGGTCGCGCCGGTCGACGAGCCGGGTCGTTCCGGCGTGGTTGGCCTCTCCCCGGAAGTCGAACCGCCATCGCCCGTGCGGCCAGATGGCGCTGGCGATGCCGACGGGGTCGTTGGACAGGTCGAGAGCCCGCCCCTGCTCGACATGCAGCTCGACGAAGGTCCCGATCCGCGCGAGCCGCTCCGGGTCCGGCCCGATGGTGTCGGGGTCGTACCCGGCGGCCTCCATGGCCCGCGGCAGCGTGACCCCGTCGGCATCGGTCAGCCGGTGCGCCTGCTCGACGGTCAGCTGCCCGGCGGTGAGCCGCGACCCGACACAGGCAAGGCCGAACCGGGCGCCCTCCTCGTCCCCGAAGTTGACGATGGCGAGGGGCTTGCTGAAGTGCGCGCCCCGCCTCCGGAGTTCATCCAGCGCGGCGAAGGAGGACACGACTCCGAGGGGCCCGTCGAAGGCACCCCCGTCGGGCACGGAGTCGAGGTGCGACCCGGCGACGACGGCGTCCCGTCCGCCGGGATCCCCGAGCCACGCCCACTGATTCGCGTTCCGGTCGACCTCGTACGACAGCCCCCGCGCCTCGGCCTGCTCCTTGAACCACACCCGACACTCGGCATCGGCCCCACTCCAGGCGAACCGCCGGTAGCCACCGGAGTCGGGGTGACGGCCGACGGGGTGGAGGTCGCACCACATCTGCTGGAACGTGGCAGGGGTTCCGGCTGAGTGCGACCGCCCGGCCCGAAGGGCCTGTACGCCATCCCCTCCCAGAGGTTCCGGCCCACGCCCCCGCACAGACATCGGCTCCGGCCCACCACCCTGCACAGGCTCCGGCCCAGCTCCCACCACGGGCTGCGAACAGCTGGCCCGCACGGGCTCCGACCCACCACGGCGCACGGACTCCTGCTCCAAACCGCCACCCCGCACAGACTCCGGCTCCGGCCCACCACCCGCTACGGGCTGCGAACCGCCGGCCCTCACCGTCTCCGGGCCATCAGCCACCCGCTCCTCGCCAGGCTGTGGGCAGTCGTTCCGCAGGGCGATGGGGGTCCCCCCGCTCGATCGAAGCCGAGAGTGGGGGAGGGTGGGCACAGCCGGAGCCGCAGTCGGCGGCGAAACACCGGCCCCCACCGAAGGGTTGCCGTCCCGCGCCGCAGCCCCCGGGTCACCTTGCCGCTGGGTCACGCCTGGCCACCCTCCTGCGAGGCAACCTCCGAGGCACCCTCACGCATCGGCACCCGAACGCCCCGCTCGTCCGCCACCGACTCGGCGATGTCGTACCCGGCGTCGACATGCCGGATGACACCCATCCCGGGGTCATTGGTCAGCACGCGCCGGATCTTCTCGCCGCCGAGCTGCGTCCCGTCGGCCACGGTCACCTGCCCCGCGTGAATGGACCGCCCCATGCCGACACCACCGCCATGGTGGATGGAGACCCACGACGCACCGGATGCCACGTTCACCATGGCATTCAGCAACGGCCAGTCGGCGATCGCGTCGGAGCCGTCGAGCATGGCCTCGGTCTCGCGGTACGGCGAGGCCACGGAGCCGCAGTCGAGGTGGTCGCGCCCGATGACCAGCGGAGCCGTCAGCTCGCCGCTCGCCACCATGTCGTTGAACCGCTCGCCCGCCCGGTCCCGCTCCCCGTAGCCGAGCCAGCAGATGCGCGCCGGAAGCCCCTGGAAGTGGACCCGCTCCCTGGCCATCCTGATCCAGCGGGCCAGGGACTCGTTCTCGGGGAACAGGTCGAGGATGGCCCGGTCCGTCGCCGCGATGTCCTTGGGGTCACCGGAGAGGGCCGCCCAGCGGAAGGGGCCCTTGCCCTCGCAGAAGAGGGGGCGGATGTAGGCCGGCACGAACCCGGGGAAGGCGAACGCCCGGTCGTATCCGGCGAGTTGGGCCTCGCCGCGGATCGAGTTGCCGTAGTCGAAGACCTCGGCGCCCGCGTCCAGGAAGCCGACCATGGCTTCGACGTGCCGGGCCATGGACTCCCGGGCACGGGCCGTGAAGCCCGCCGGGTCCTTGGCCGCGTAGGACGCCATCTCCTCGAACTCCACGCCCACCGGCAGGTACGACAGCGGGTCGTGGGCCGAGGTCTGGTCGGTGACGATGTCGATGGGGGCGCCCATGGCGAGAAGCTGCGGGACGAGTTCGGCGGCGTTGCCGAGGACGCCGATGGAGAGCGGCCGGCGGGCGTCGCGCGCCTCCACCGCCAGCTGGAGGGCGTGCTCCAGGGAGTCGGCGCGCACGTCGAGGTACCGGTGCTCGATGCGGCGCTCGATGGCGCGCGGATCGCAGTCGACGCAGATGGCGACCCCGTCGTTCATGGTGACGGCGAGCGGCTGGGCGCCGCCCATGCCGCCGAGCCCGGCCGTCAGCGTGATCGTCCCGGCGAGCGAACCCCCGAACCGCTTGGCGGCGACCGCGGCGAACGTCTCGTACGTGCCCTGCAGGATGCCCTGGGTGCCGATGTAGATCCACGAGCCGGCGGTCATCTGCCCGTACATGGTGAGCCCGAGCTGTTCGAGGCGCCGGAACTCCTCCCAGTTCGCCCAGTCGCCCACCAGGTTGGAGTTGGCGATGAGTACGCGCGGCGCCCACTCGTGGGTCTGCATGACGCCGACCGGGCGGCCGGACTGGACGAGCATCGTCTCGTCCTGCTTGAGCGTCCGCAGCGTACGGACCATCGCGTCGAAGGAGCGCCAGTCGCGGGCGGCCTTGCCGGTGCCGCCGTAGACGACGAGCTTGTCGGGGTGCTCGGCGACCTCGGGGTCGAGGTTGTTCTGGAGCATGCGCAGGGCGGCTTCCTGCTGCCATCCCAGGGCGCTCAGCTCCGTACCGCGCGGGGCTCGTACAAGACCAGAGGGCGGCCCGTAGAGCCTCGTTTGAGGGCGGTGGTGGGAGACGGGTGGGCGAGGTCCGGACACGCTCTGCCTCCTGGTGACCGTTGCAGTGATTATTCACATCCTGACCTCCTGAATAGAGCTAGTCAATACGCCCTTGCGTCGGCGGGGGTGCGTCGCGGATGTTTGGCTGGACGCACGAGTAGGCACTTCGGCAGGACGACGGGGGACGAGATGGGCCACATGGAGGACACGGAGAGCGGGATGTCCGAGGCCGCCGCCCGGCGGGACGAGGCCGTGCGGGCGGCCGTGGAGCAGGGGCTGCTCGGGCCGGGCGCGCCCGTGGCCGGGCTGCTCGACGTCACCGGCATCCGGGCCTCGGCGGCGGCGCTGCGGTCGGCGTTCGACGAGGTGACGGCGCCCGGCACGCCCGTACTGCACGCGTTCGCGGTGAAGGCGACGCCGCTCGTGCCCGTACTGCGGCTGCTGCGTGAGGCGGGCATCGGGGCGGAGGTGGCGAGCCCCGGGGAGCTGGCGCTCGCGCGGGCGGCCGGGATGTCGACGCGGCAGACCGTGCTCGACTCGCCCGCCAAGACACCGGCGGAGCTGCGGGAGGCGCTGGCGCTGGGCATCGCCGTCAACGCGGACAACCCGCAGGAGCTGGACCGCATCGATGGCCTCGTCCGGTCGGCGCCCACCGTCTCGCCGCTCGGTGTCCGGGTGAATCCGCAGTTCGGGGGCGGTTCGATCGACGCGCTGTCCACGGCCACGGCCACCTCGAAGTTCGGGGTCGCGCTGCGGGACGAGGGCGCCCGGGAGTGGGTCGTGCGGGCGTATCTGGACCGGCCGTGGCTGACCCGGCTGCACGCGCACACCGGGTCGCAGGGCATCCCGCTCGCCCTGATGGCGCGGGGCGTGGCGGAGACGTACGAACTCGCCGAGGAGATCAACCGGCGTCTCGGGCGGCCGCAGATCGACACGATCGACATCGGCGGCGGCCTGCCGGTGAACTTCGCGTCCGAGGCGACGGCACCGACGTACGCCGAGTACGCGCGGCTGCTGGCCCGGACGGTGCCGGGGCTGTTCGGCGGGCGGTACGGGCTGGTGACCGAGTTCGGGCGGTCGCTGCTGGCCAAGCACGGGACGCTTCTCGCCCGGGTGGAGTACGCCAAGAGCGCCGGCGGCCGGCCCATCGCGGTCACCCACGCCGGGGTGCAGGTCGCGACCCGCACGGTGTACGCGCCCGGCTCGTGGCCCCTGCGGATCGCCGCGTACGACCCGAAGGGGCGCCCCAAGGAGGGCCCCGAGGTCCTCCAGGACGTGGCCGGCCCCGCCTGTTTCGCCGGCGACCTCCTCGCCGAGGCCCGCCCGCTCCCCCTCCTCGAACAGGGCGACTACGCGGCCGCCCTGGACACCGGCGCGTACTACTTCGCCCACCACTACGCGTACAACTCCCTCGCCCGCCCCGGCATTTACGGTTTCACCCCGGACGGCGACGGAGGCATCCGCTTCGCGACGGTCCGGGACCCGCAGACCATCGACGAGATCGTGGCGGAGTCGGGCGGAGCCCACGCGACGGCACTCACAGCCCTCTGAGGCCTCCGGCACCGGTACCGGTCCTCGACTCCGATCGGCGGCCGTACGAGGAAAGAGGCAGTCCCCGTACAGCCGCCCCTGCCTCCCGCTCCCTCTCCGCGCCTCCGATACGGTGTCCCGCGCGAACCGTGAAGGAGATGTGAACAGTGCGGAGTTCGACAAGAGGCCTGGTCCGGGTGGCCCTGCTGGCCGGGTTGCTGACGGGCTGCTCGGGGGCGGCGACGGGCGACGACGCGAAGCCGTCGACGAGCACGGCGCCGCAGACGGCGGAGGCACTCGCCACGAGCGGCGGCACGATCGGAGCCGCCGCCTCTCCCTGCGAACTCCCCGTCACCTTCGACATCGCCGAAGGCTGGAAGGCGGAGGCGGTGGACACCGGCGGTGACGCGGCCGAGGAGCTCTTCGACGCGATCGCCCGGCAGGGCCCGGTGGCCCTCGTGTGCGAGATCGACGCCAAGCCCGCCGGGAACATCGGCTTCCTCCGCGTCTGGACCGGCGACCCGGGCGACGACGACGCCCGCGCGGTCCTGGAGGCGTTCATGGCGGACGAGGACGGTACGAGCGACAAGAGGTACCGCACGTTCGAAACGGAGGCCGGTGTGCCCGGCGTCGAGGTCGAGTACCTCCACACCGTCGAACTCCTCGACGAGGCCAAGGAGGAGAGCGCCTTCGCGGTCGCGACCCCCGACGGCCCGGTCGTCGTGCACCTCGGCGGCCTGGACACGGAAGAGCACAAGCAAATGCTCCCGGCGTACGAACTGGCGAAGCAAACCCTGAGCGCCCCTGAGCACTCCTGAGCACTCCTGAGCACTCCTTGAGCCCTCTCCACGCCCCACCGCCCCCTCACAACCTCCCCCCGCACCCCCAAGCCCCGCCCGCGCTTCCGAACCTCCGATAAAGCTCTGAGATTGCATTCGCGACGCATCCTCAACCCATGAAAGGGCAGTACTCCCCCGGACGGATCACCGATCGGGGGAGGTTCTCTTGTCCACCGCCGAAACCACCGCCGGCGCTCCGAAACCCGCCGAGGAAACCGCACTCAAACGCGTACTCGGCCCCAAGCTGCTGATCCTCTTCGTGATCGGTGACATCCTCGGCACCGGCATCTACGCGACCACCGGCAAGGTCGCCGGAAAGGTCGGGGGCGCGCTCTGGCTGCCGTTCGTCATCGGCTTCGTCGTGGCGATCCTGACGGCCGCGTCGTACGTGGAACTGGTCGGCAAGTACCCGAAGGCGGCGGGCGCGGCCCTCTACACCCAGAGGGCGTTCAAGCTGCCCTTCCTGACCTTCATCGTCGCCTTCATGGTCATGTGCTCGGGCCTGTCGTCCGCGAGCGCCGCGGCCCGCGCGTTCAGCGGCGACTACCTCGCCGAACTCACCGGCGACGTGCTGCCGCCCACCCTCATCGCGATCCTCTTCATCCTCGTCCTCGCCAGCCTGAACCTGCGCGGCGTCTCGGAGTCGGTCAAGACGAACGTGATCCTCACCCTCGTCGAACTGACCGGCCTGCTGATCATCCTCGCGATCGGCGCCTGGGCGGTCCTCACCGGTGACGGCGAACCGTCCCGCCTCACCGACTTCGAGGCCGAGGGCACGGGCTACGTCCTGATCACCAGCGTCCTGGGCGCCACCGCCCTGGGCTTCTTCGCCTTCGTCGGCTTCGAGGACTCGGTCAACATGGCCGAGGAGACGAAGGACCCCGTCCGCACCTTCCCCCGCGCCATCTTCATCGGCGTGGCGGTCACCGGCACGATCTACGTCCTCGTCGCCCTGGTCTCGTCCCTCCTCGTGGACCACAAAGTCCTGGAGGGCTCAAGCGGCCCACTCCTGGAAGTGGTGAAGGCGGGCGGCATCGAGTTCCCCCACAAGCTCTTCGCCCTGATCGCCCTCTTCGCGGTGACCAACTCGGCCCTCATCAACATCATGATGGCCTCCCGCCTCTGCTACGGCATGGCCAACGAGCGCATCCTCCCGCGCGGGATGGCCCGCGTCCTCCCCCGCCGCCGCACCCCCGTCGTCGGCATCGTCTTCGTCACCCTCCTCGCCATCGGCCTCGTCTCCACCGGCGAGATCGAGGGCCTCGGCGACACAACCGCCTTCCTCCTCCTCTGCGTCTTCGCGGTGGTCAACGTCGCCGTCCTCGTCCTCCGCCGCGACCCGGTCGACCACCACCACTTCCGCACCCCCACCGCCCTCCCCGTCCTCGGCGCCGTCACCGCCCTCACCCTCGCCGGCCCCTTGGCCGACCGCCCCGCCGACGTCTACATCCGCGCCGCCATCCTCCTGGCCATCGGCATCGCCCTCTGGGCCCTCAACAAGCTGGTGCTACGGGCAAAGGGCGAGTCCCAGACCCCAAAACGCCCACCGACCCCATAGCGCGTCGCCCCACGGCGGGAAGGCCGCCCACGCGTGGGAGGGGCCGTGCCGGTGTGTCAACGCCCGTCGCATACAGAGGGCTCGACGAACCCGCCTCCTGCAACCCCCGAGCCGTATGTCCACACGCGACGGGCGGACACACCGGCACGGCCCCGACCCACCCCCACCACAGCAGGCGCCCGCGCCCACACACCCGCAGACGCCCCCGCCCAACCGCCGGAGGCCCCCGCCCTACCTGGCGGCAGCCTTCCGCCGCCCACCAGCCACCGCATCCCCCGCCTCAAGCCCCGTAGCCCGGTACGCCTTCACCCGCTTGCCCACCGGCGCCCCACCCCGCCCCGACAACCAGTCGACGCGAACCCACAGCAGCAAGCCCTCCGCCCGCTCCCGGCGCCCGAGCCACCCGGCCTTGAGCCACAGGCCGACACCGCACCCGGCAAGCAGCATGCCCCCGGCCGCGGGTACCGCGAAGGAACTCCCCAGGGCCGCCGCGAACGCCAGGAGCAGCCACCACCCATGACCGCGCCGCCACCTCCGTACGGTCACGGCCCGGTCCTGGAGCACGTCGTACTTCCCGGCCCGCGGGGCCCCCAGCCCCAGCGTGCCGTACCGCTTACGCCGCACCGACGCCACCACCGCGGCCGTCACGATGAACAGCGCGGCCCCGGCCAGAACCCCGATCCACCGCCCGGTCAGCCCCGGCACCAGCACCCCGACGCCCGCCGCGAACACCCCGAGCCACCACAACGGCACGGCCCCGGCCCTCACGACGACGGCCACCCGAGCCAGCCCATGCCCTCCGCGCGCCACGCTCCCGCCTCCTCCTGTTCCCGAAGGTCGTACGACTGTCGGCGGACAGGTTAGCCAGCGAAGGTGAAACACGCCTGAGAAAGCCCGGCTACTCCACGAACAGCCCCCTGGCCACAGCCTTCGCGTCGAACTCCTCCAAGCGCGCCTGCGCATCCGGCAGGTCGTCGCACATGGCCTCCAGCAGCACACGCCCGAGCAGCATCGGCGCACAGGCCGTGTCGAAAGCGAGCCCCGTCCCGACGGCGGCCGGAAGCAGCAGATCCGAGACCTTGGCGACGGGCGCGAACGCCGAGTCGGCGACGGTGATCACGGTCAGCCCGGCCTCCTTGGCATACGTGAGCGTGTCGAGGACCTCGCGCGGATGCCGGGGCAGCGCGAAGCACAGCAGCGCCGTCGCCCCCGCCCGCACCGCCGCGTCGATGCGGTCGTGGAGCATGGTCCCGCCCTCGTGGAGCAGCCGTACGTCCGGATGGACCTTGGCGGCGAAGTAGCCGAAGCCGTACGCCTGGGAGGCCGCGGCCCGCAGCCCGAGCACGGGCAGGGGGCGGGAGGCGGCCAGCAGCCGTCCCGCCCGCTCGACCGGCCGGGGATCGCCCAGCACCTCCGCCAGGTGCCGCAGATTCTCGATCTCGGCCTCGACGGCCTGCTGGTACTCGTTGTACGACGTGGTGTCGGCCACCGGCTCGGCCGGAGCGACCTCCCTCAGATGCCTCCGCAACGCCGGGTACCCGTCGAAGCCCAACGCCACCGCGAACCGGGTGACGGACGGCTGACTCACCCCCGCCAGCTCCGCCAGCTCCACGCTCGACAGGAACGGCACATCCGCCGCCCGCCGCACCATGCTGTGCGCGATCCGCCGCTGGGTCGGCGTCAGCCGGTGCCCCTCGAAGAGCGCCTGCAGCCGCGCGGCAGGACTGTCGGTCACGCTCATGACGTGCTCCCCCTCCACATCTCCGTAACCCGATCCGGGTCCCGATCCCGAACCTGATCCTGCCCCCGAACCGAATCCCGATCCCGAACCGGCCCCCGATCCCCAACCGGTACCCCCACCCGCCCCAACGGCGGCGGCGGCCGATCGGCCGCACCGAGCGCGCACCCGTCGAGCACGACCACACCAAGGGTCACCGCATTCGCCACATCCGCCGCATCCACGGAGTCCGCCGCGTCGGCCCCGTCCCCGATCCGAGACGACATGGCTCACAAACTCCCCTCAACCAGACGCCGTTTCCCGTCCGCCGGCCATCCGTAACCAGCGCTTGACGCCAGGCCATTGACAACCTATTCAGACACCAAAAACTCTGCATGACGTTATACAGGCCAGGCAAGGGACACCTCATGATCCAGTTCGACGACTGAGAGCGGAGGCTTGAAGTGAGAGCGTGAACCTCAAAGTGATAGTGCACTTGATAGCGTGAACCCTAAAATGATAGTGACGTAGATCACTTTCGGAGAGTGAATGGGTGCTGCCCCGCCGATTAGCGCTGGTCACGGCTCCGCGAGCGGGTGAGACATTCGGGTCATGGGTGGACCGGATGGCGCGAGTGAACCGGTGTCCGCCGGCGGAGGTCGCCAACCTGATGGGACTTCGCCCGCGGGGCTCTCGGGGGAGGTCCGGACTCCCGTGTTCGGGGTGCGGTCCGATGAGGCGGCCCGGCAGACCGTCTACGCGGCGACGGGTGTTCCTGGCGGCCTGGCGGACGGGATGCACCTGTCCGTTTTCGAGGGCGGGCCGTTGAGCGTGGCGGCGGTGCTCTCGGCGGGCAAGGCGCACCTGCCATCGGAGGGACGGGAGTGGGTGACGGTGTACGGCAGCCGTGCGTGCCCGTGCTGTCTGCTCGTGTCGGGTGGGGTGTGGCAACTGTGGTGGAAGCTGTCGTGCGCGGCAGTGTGCCCCGAACACCAGGTGATGCTGATGGACCGCTGTCCGTCGTGCGGTTGGGTTCTGCGGTGGGGTGGGAACCGGCCTCGGGTGGTGCCGGCGCAGTGGGTCAGAGCACCGACTTGTTGCGCGAACTCCGTGAGCGGGAGGCCATGTTCACAGATGAAGGACGGCGCCACAGCCCCGGCACGTCGAGATCAGGTAGCGCCCATGCTCCACGCATGCGAAGGACCAGGCCAGCGGCCACTTCAGGAGCCATCGGGCACGGTTCTCCCGCAGGCATGCCGGGCAGGCGTTCGAGTACTGGCGCAGCACCATCCGCTGCCGGTATCTCCACCTGGCGAGGAGGTCTTGTCCTTCCGGCTCGTGTTGCGGCAGCGGGTCCGGTGCCCTTCCCGCGTAGTGAGCGAGCGTCATGCCTCGCACCTGTTCCTCCGTCACCCCGGTGGTGTGCCGTACCGCTCGAACGAAGGCGTCGCTGACGTGGTAACCGAATATGTCCGACACTGAACTGGAGTCAGCCATACCCGCCATCCGCAGTGCGACGGTCCGGGAGACCTGGTTGAGTCGCGCGAGCGCGTCCGCCCAGCTCAACAGCGACTCCCCGGGATAGGGATCGGGCACAGAGCGAGTCGACGCAAGGGGCCTGGCACGTCCGTGGTCTCCTTCCAGCAGTTCCTCCCCAGCGCGTCAAGAACTCGACGGCAACTACCGCACGGTGCTTTCTCCCCCGAAACACCGCCATGACGCTCGCCATCCCGCGTGCATAGGCGCCAGGGGGTACGTTCACAGCGCGCCAGCGGACCTGGGCGGACTCGACCAGCTTGAACACGATGGCAGCCTGGTGGGCCGACTGCCGGCTCTCTTGGTCACCCGCACGGCAGACAGGTGACCCGCACGGAAGAGCCGTGCGGGTCACCTGTCGAGCGAGGGAATGTGATCAGGCCCAGGGGCTGACCGCCCTGAAGGAACTGTCAGCGCGGAAGGTCGCGTTGTCCTGGTAGGGGTCGACGCGCAGCTCGTAGTTGTAGTGGCGGAGGTAGCGGCCGGGGTAGTTGTACGACTCCAGGCTGACCGAGCCAGTAGCCGAACCCGGCCGGGCGCAGTAGGTGGCGTCCTTGTTGAAGAGTGTCGTGCCGTTGCTCGCGTCGAAGCGGACCCGGAAGTCCATGTGGCGCAGGTAGCGGCCGGACGAGTCACGGAACGAGTAGCACTTGGAGTCGGTCAGGCCGGGGACGACGGTGAAGGTGGCGCTCTGCTTGACCGCCGTGGTGCTGGAGGACGTCACCGGGTCGAGGTAACCGCGGCTGTCCGACCGCACGACGGCGTAGCGGCCGCTGAAGTTGGCCGACTCAAGCGAGCGGGTGGTGTTTGTCGGCAGGGTGGTGCCGCCGGAGACCGGGTCGATGCTGCTCAGGGTGGGGACGACCTTCTTGATCAGGCCGCTGGAGTCGAACTCCATCCTGTCGATGGTGGTTTCGCGGTGGGTGCCGTCACCGCCGGGGATGGCGAAACGGTGGTACGCGACGTACCAGTCGTCGGTGTTCGGCACCTGCACCACGGAGTGGTGGCCGGGCCCCTTGATGCCCAGGTCGAGGCGCTTCTCCAGGATCACGCCTCGCTTGGTCCAGGGACCGGTGGGCGAGGCCCCGGTGGCGTAGGCGACGCGGTAGTTCTCGTCCCGGGTGTCGTTCTCCGACCACATGAAGTAGTAGGTGCCCTTGCGCTTGACGACGAAGGCACCCTCTCTGTAGCCGCTGGGGGTGATGTCGGTGACCATGGAGGCGTCGAAGGACACCATGTCGTCGTTCAGCGGGACGACGTACGCCCGGCCGTTGCCCCAGTAGAAGTACGACTGGCCGTCGTCGTCGGTGAAGACCGCCGGGTCGATCATCTGGCCCGTGTAGTCACCGGCCTTCAGCAGCGGCTTGCCCAAGGCGTCCTTGAACGGGCCGGTGGGCGAGTCGGAGACCGCGACACCGATGTTCGCGTCGGCGCAGAAGTAAAAGTAGTACTTGCCGTTCTTCGCCTCGATCGCCGGGGCCCAGGCTCTGCTGTCGGCCCAGCTGACGTCCGGTCCGAGGTCGAGGATGACGCCGTGGTCCTGCCAGTGGACCAGGTCCTTGGAGGAGTACGCCTTGAACTGCGTACCGCTCCAGCCCGCGAAGCCGTCGGTGGTCGGGTAGATGTAGTAGGTGTCGCCGAACCTGACGATGTTCGGGTCGGCGTTGAGCCCCGGCAGGACCGGGCTCCTCATGACCAGCGCCTCGACCGTCCAGGTGCGCTTCGCACCGTCCGAGCCGGTCACCTCGTACGTCACGGGCGCGGTGAAGTCGCGCAGGGTGCCGGAGGTCGGGCTGATGGACGCGCCGTTGGCGAGGGTGAACTGCGGGGCGAGCGCGGTGAGGTCGGTGCCCTCGGTCAGCGGGAGGGTGATCCTGCTGTTGGCGTCGTCGATGACGGCGTCGATCTTCAGCGCGGGGTGGGCGGCCTTGGCGATGCCCGTGGTGTTCCCGCTGAGTTCGAGAACCTCGCCGGGCGCCAGCGCGCGGTTGTAGACCCGGAAGTCGCGCATCTTGCCCTTGAAGAGCTTGTCACCGGTGTAGAGCGACTTGCCTATGTAGTTGGCCGTGGTGGTGCCGGACCCGATGGAACCGGGGGTGATGGTGACCGACGTGTTGCGGGCCACCTCCACGCCGTCCTGGTAGAGGACGCCCGTGTTGCCGGTCTGGGTGTAGGTGACATGCTTCCAGACCGAGCGCTGCAGCGTGGCGGACGCCTGGGTGTTCTGCTCGGTGGTGTAGCTCCCGGAGGCGATGGCGGTCCGGAACGAGTTGCCGGTGGTGAACAGGTACCCGTTGCCGGTGCCGTTGGCGGTGTTGCCGAAGCCGTAGAGGAAGTACGGCGTGGCCTGGGCGGCGTCGATCTGCACGTCCAACGAGACGGTGATCGCGTTCATGCCGCTCATGATGTTGTCCGGCACCTTGATGTAGGTGTCGGAGCCGTTGAACGTGAGCCCTTCCCCGGCGCCCGACCAGCCCGCGGTGCCGTTGACGGTTCCGTCCCGGCCGTTGCCCGAGGCGTCCGCCGCCACGGTGCCCGAGGTGGCGTCGAGTTTGTACCAGAGCGCCAGGCCGTCGGTGATCTCCGCCGCCTGGGCGGGAGCCGCCGGGCCGACGACGCCCACCAGAAGCGAGACGGCGGCGGCCACTGCGGCCAGAGCGCTCTGCCGGAATCTTCGGCGGCGCTGAGGTCTCACGCTGTGCATGGGTTCACATCCCCTGAAGAAGACATGGGTGAGGCAGGGTGCGCGAGGCCTCGACCGACGTGCTGATGTCCGCCCGTCTGACATCGCGTTGGCGAGTGTGAATTGGGACACGATCAACGTCAATAGTTTTCGAACAGCGTCCGACAGGTCGGACACTTTTCTCCAGGCTCGGCAACTCCTCGCCGCCCGCGGACTCCTGATACGTCCGACCGACCGCCGGGCAACCGCGGAGCTGCGACGTCCCTGACAAGGCCTCCCACGTGCACCTGCCCCCGCTGGAGAGCGGGGGCAGGTGGGGGCGCGGTGAGGGCGCCGGTATCCCTGTCGGCGCGGGTCAGCTCGTCACGCGGAAGGTGGCGTCGCCGCGCCCCGTCGCGTTGGTGATCGGGTCGAGCCGCAGTTGGTAGGCGTAGTGGCGGATGTACCGGTCCGGGTAGTTGTACGACTGGAACGACGACCACGCCGCGTCGGCCAGCCCGGCGACCTGGCGGAAGGTGGCGTCCGCAGCGAAGGCGGTGGTGCCGTCGTTGTAGGCCAGCTGGAAGTCGAAGCCGGAGTGCCGCAGGAAGTAGCCGGGGAAGTTCACCGACTCGAAGGAGACGGTGCCGGAGCCCGCCAGGCCGGTCCTCAGCCGGAACTGGGCGTCCGGACCGGTGATGTTCGGGTCGATGCGCACGTCGAAGTTGGTGTGCCGGACGTACCGGTCCTGGAAGTTGTACGACTGGAGCCGGTTGATCGCGGTGTTGGGCCAGCGTGCGAGCACGCGGCTCTCCTCGGCGGCCGTCAGGTTCAGGATCCAGCCGTGGCGCTTCTTCGTGCCGCCCATGTTGTAGCTTCCCGACGTCTGCTTCTGGTAAGCGGCGGGATTGGAGGGGTCGGTCGTCGTGACCGGCATGTATCCGCCTCCGGTGGCGTACTGGTCGAGGTAGAGGCCCCACTCGTTGCGACCGTTGAACTTCATCCACATCGGGCCTTCGACCTGTGAGCCGGTGAGGCCGATGCCGGAGAGGTTGCCGAGGTTGGTCCACGTCCCGAGGATCGAGTTGCTGCCTTCGAGCGTGATCTGACCGTCGCCGGAGGCGCGCACGTAGCGGTAGTTGCCGACGCCTGTCGGCACCTCGATGATCTGGGTGTCGATGATTTCCTGGCTGCCGGGGCGCTCGATGTAGGTCTGCGGGGTGGTGATGGAGCGGAAGTCGCTGGTGTGGGCGTAGTAGATGCGGTGCTTCGTCGCGCCGTTGAGGGGCTTGTTCGTCGCCCAGTACAGGACGTAGTCGTTGCTGGCCGGGTCCCAGATCGCCTCCGGCGCCCACGCGTTGCGCCCGTCGGGGATCGCGCCGGCGACGTTGAGCAGCCACGGCTGCGACCAGGTGACCAGGTCCGTCGACTCCCACACCACGAGACTGCGGCTGCCGTCGTTGATGGCGTCGCCCCACGACTGCCCGCAGTCGATGCACAGGTCGGTCGCGATGATCCAGTACTTGTCACCGCCCGGGGCGCGGACCAGGGCGGGGTCGCGCACCCCCTTCGTGCCGACCGTGGAGCGCAGGACCATGCCTCCACCGTTGAGGTCGTTCCAGTTCAGGCCGTCCGTGCTGTGCGAGAGGTACATCTGCTGGTTGGTCGACCCCTCCCCGGTGAAGTGCACCATCAGGTAGCCCGGGTCGGCGGCGGCGGCCCGCTCGGGGATGATCAGGCCTTGGCATGTGAAGAGCAGGCAGGCGGCGGACAGTATCGCCACCAGCCGGGCGAGAAACGCGGACATGTGTATTCCCTGTCTTTCTACGGGTGCCTCAATCAGGAGGGAGTGGGATCGGGGTTGTAGTGCCGCCTGTTTGGTCGTCAGTTACGTGACCAGTGGAAGCTGGCGGCTGTGCCGCAGGTTCGTTGTTCGAGCAGGGCGAGGTTCTCGGTCGTGGCGCCGACGACGTTGACGCACTTGCCGCTGTGGCGGGCCCTGAGCTGGTGGTACCCGTCGGTGGCGACCCACTGGAACTGCTGGTTCCTGCCGGAGTGGCAGGGGTACTGGATGATGCCGGCACCGTCGGCGGTGGACACGCCGCTCACATCCAGGCACTTGCCGCTGTTGAGGCTCTCGATCTGGAAGTAGCCGTCGCCCACGTCAACGAAGCGCCACTGCTGCCAGGCCTTGCCGTTCCAGGTGTACTGCCCGACCTTTACCCCGTTGTCGGTGTTGGGTGCCTGGACGTCCATGACCTTTCCGCTGTTGCGGTTGGTCAGCCGGTAGTACGTCACCGAAGGCTCGCCGGACGGAACGGTCAGCGCGGTGCCGGTCGCCACCGGGACGCCGAGGTTCGGGGATCCGTCCGCGTTCCAGGTGATCTTCTGGATCCGGGTGGTGCGGGTGGTGCCGCAGCTCTGGGAGGACGAGGAGTTGGCGTGGTAGACGATCCAGTCCTCGGTGCCGTCCGGGGACCGGAAGAAGCCGTTGTGGCCCGGGCCGTACACGCTGTTCGCGTCATTGCGCTGGAAGGCCGGCTCCGGGCTCTTCACCCAGGAACTCGCGTTCAGCGGGTCGCCGCCGGTGTGGGTAAGCAGGCCCAGCTTGTAGTCGGGCCCCTGGCAGGCGCTCGCCGAATAGGTGATGAACGTCTTCCCGTCGTGCTGCAACGCGACCGGGCCCTCGTTCATCGGGGTGTCCTGCTTCTCCCAGGAGTAGGTCGGGGTGGAGATCTGCGCACGGGACCCGGTCACGGTCCACGGATTGCTCAACTCGACGATGTAGATGCTCGGGTCGGATCCGGCCCACTGCGGCGTCGGCACCCCCGACCAGGTGAAGTACAGCCGGCCGTCGATGGTGACCACGCTGCCGTCGATGCCCCACCAGTCGTTCGCGCCGAAGATCATGCCCTTGTACGTGTACGGGCCGAGCGGGTCGGTGCCGGCGCTCTCCAGCACGTGCACGCGCTGGTCCTCGATGTCACCCGTACCGGCGGAGTAGTAGATGTACCAGCGTTTGCCGTTGGGGCCGTCGAGCAGGTGCATCTCCGGAGCCCAGATGTAGCGGTCACGGCCGGTCGCGTGGGCGCTGAACACCGGTACCGGTGCGGCTGCCTTCAACGCCTCGATGGTGGGCGCCTTCCGCATCGTCAGCGGCCCGCTGTACGGCGTCGTCATCAGATAGTAGCTGCCGTTGTAGTAGGTCATGTACGGGTCCGCGCCGGAGCTGTTGAGCGGGTTCGTGAACGTCGTCGTGGCCGCCTGCGCGGCGGGCGCGGCCACCACCGTCCCGACCGTCACACCGCCGATGACGACGGTGAGCGCCGTCGCAGTGGCACACAGCCGGCGGACGAGAGCAGAGCTACTGCCTGAAATGCCCATGACGGATGCGGCTCCTTGACGCGGAAGAGGACAACGGGACAGGGCGGGCCATGGCGTCACGGTGGAGCTTGTCAACGGCTCGCGACGCCTGGGCGGGAAGGTCGGGTCATGCGGCTCACGTCGTGTCATGGCCCTTCGGCGGCACGGGAGGCACCCGAGGACCAACTACCCACTTTGTTCGGTATTTTGAACAGTGTCCGAGAATTCGGCCAGACGTTAGAAGGATCGCAAGAAGGTGTCAAGAGGGTAGGAGAAAAGACGGCTGGTGCCTGGCCGGGCTCACGGCCGTCAGGCGGTCAGTCGGCATCACCCATGCTCACGAAGGTTCCACAGGCGTCGTCTCCAGCAGCTCGGCGGCCACCCGGCGGCCAGGCTCTTCCGTCTGTTCCGCGATGCGCCGGCAGGTCTCCTCCGCCGATCGGGCGGGCCAGTCAGGTGGCAGATACCGGACGGGCAGCCGGGGATCCGTGCGGATGGCGCCCAGCCACTGGGCGACCAGGCGCAGGTGGGTGGCCAGCGGGTCGACGGACGGATCGCCGACGTGGGTGATCCATCGGTTTTCGAAAGCGGTGTAGCGGGCGGCGATGGTCTCCAGATCCCAGGTGTCGCGGATCATCACGTCGACGTCGGTGGCGGCGTCGGCGCGCGCGTGGAAGATCTTGACATGGGCTGCGATGCCGAGCTCGGCGACGATCTCGGAGACCTCGACACCACCCGGCGCGATCCACAGCCCGCTGTAGAGAGGACCGAATCCGGACCAGGTGAGCCGCGAGCGCAGGTCGTGGCGCTGACGCTGCCAGGCTTCGGGCAGCGGGAAGCCCAGCAGGGTCCAGGTTCCGTCCCAGTCGTCGTTGACCGCGCTGGTCTCCCAGACGCGTTTCCGGCCGTCGTGGAGGATCTGGGTCGCGTGCGGGGTCAGGCCGAAGTACATGCGGCGCCCTTGCCGCTGACGCTGCAGCAGGCCGCGGCCCACCATGCGGGTAAGGGTGGAGCGGACGGCCTGCTCCCCGACTCCCACGCGACCGAGGACGTCGATGATGCTGCCCGAGTACACGCACGGCGGGCCCTCTTCGAGGACGTGGTCACCGAAGAAGGCGAGCAACAACGACTGGGGGCGCAGTTGCGGTCCGCCAGGCGAGTCCGGGGCAATGCCGTTGTGCCCGTCGCCCACGTCGGAGTTCACCTCGGAGAGCGTCACGTCAGCAAGGGTACGGTCGCCCGCCGCGGGCACGGCGGGTGGCGTGGCGTGGCGTGGCGTGGCGTGGCGTCAGGGCCGGTACCGGTCGGCGGGGTGGGACAGGTCATAGGGGCGCGGGTACGGCGCGGGCTGGTAGGACACATAACGCGCCCGCCCGCACGGATCGGCCTCCGTAGCACGGGCGTTGAGCGTGGCAGGGTCGGTGCCCTGCCAGTGGCCCGTGGTGATGCGGGTCTCAGGGTGTGCAGAGCGGCGCCCCCTTCGCCAGTGCTGAACGTGCAGTGGCCCGCGTTCTCGACGAAGGCCTGGCGCAGCAAGGGCGCGGAGCCTGCCGCGGTGACCGCTGCGGCCGAGCACACATCTTCAGGGAACCGTACGCGCCGGTGTCGGCCACACGCCGCCGGCGGATGCGCGAGTGACGCTGATGAACGCCGCCGGGGACGCGGTGGCCGACGCGATCACCGGGGCGGACGGCGGTTACGACTTCACCGACCTGGACGCCTGCGAGTACACGGTCATCGCCGCCGGCCATCCGCCCGCGAGCGTGCACCTGACGGTCGGCGGGGGGCACCACCTGGAGGTCAGGACCTCGAACTGGTCCACTGCGAAACCTGACCGACGCGCCCTCACAGACGTACCGGCCCGGGGTTGCTTGAGCGGAGCGGCCGTGCCGGTAGGGGCGCCTTCCGCAGGGACAGGACGGCGCCCCGCGCGAGGCCCAGGACCACGTACTCCCCCCTCGGGTCCCGGGTCTCGCCGCGACAGACAGGCATCGGGCCACGAACGCCTCGACGCGCTCGACCTCCGACTGCCAGCGAGTGGATTATTCCTTTCCGTCAAAGCGAGCATCGCACTGACCAGGTTTTCCATGTTTCGTCAAGGCACTGAAATTGGTGAAGCATCACCTGTCGCACGGGCGCCACCGAAGCCCCGTGGCGGAACAGAACGAATCGGCGCGATCACACACGACACCAGCCGTAATGCCGAGATCTCCCTCTTGGGTACCTCGACCAAATTTCGCACCAAGGAAAGGATGATGCAGATGACCGCTTTCATGGAATACCGGTGGATATTCCCATGCAGGACAGCAGCACGGACGCCTACCTGGCGCATCCGGACGGCACCCGCCCGTTCCCCGCCGTCCTGCCCTACATGGACGCCTTCGGGCTGCGCCCGCGCCTGAAGAAGATGGCCGACCGCCTGGCCTCGGCCGGGTACACCGTCCTGGTACCCAACGTCTTCTACCGCCACGGACGGGCGCCGGTGATCGACCTGCCCGACTTCGTCGGTCCCTGACGCCGGAGTCGGCAATGCGGGACGCCGACGCCTACCTGCGCTGGCTGGCCGAATGCCCGATGGTCGGGGGCGGGCCGGTCGGCGTCACCGGCTACTGCATGGGCGCCGGGCTGGCGTTGCGCACGGCCGGGACGTACCCGGACCGAGTGGCCGCCGCGGCCGGTTTCCACGGCGCGAACCTCGCCTCCACTTCCACAGCGCGAACCTCGCCTCCACCGCGCCGGACAGCCCGCACCTGCTCGCCGACCGCATCACCGCGGAGCTGTACTTCGGCCACGCCGACCAGGACCGCGCACTGCCGCCCGAGCAGATGGAGCGCCTGAACAAGGCCCTGGCCGAGGCGGGCGTACGCCACCGCTGCGAGGTGCACGCGGGGGCGCATCACGGCTTCACGCGGGCCGATACCGCGCCTACGACCAGGAAGCCACGGAACGCCACTGGGCGGCACTGCTGGACCTTCTCTCGCGCACGATCTGACCTGCTGAACCAAAAGAAGTGCTGTACGTCACAAAACCGGTCCGCCCCTCACCGGCGGAATGCAGGTGTAGAATTCTGTAGCGCACGAATTCTGCAGCACACGAAATTGCATCCCGGTTGGTAGTCCGGGGCGCAGGCCACTGGCGATTACGTCTGGCCGCGTCAATCGTCCTCTCCCTGGGAGAGGCCCGGTGTGCTCCCGAGTACGAGACTATTTGCACTGGGAGTACTTTTGCCTGGGATGCGTATCGTCATCGCCGGCGGCGGCCTTGCCGGGGTGACGCTGGCCCACTACCTGAACCGACACGGCCTGAACGTGGCCGTCTACGAGCGCGACACGAGCATTGGCGCCCGCGAGGCCGGCTACCGGATCCACATCAACTCCACCGGCACCTCCGCCCTCTACGCCGCCCTGGAGCCGCGGCTGTGGGAGCTGTTCCTCGCCACTTCCGGCATGCCCAACGACGACATGCTGCTGTTCGACCAGCAGCTCAACCTCCGCCCGGGCCGCGACAAGTCCGCCACCGAAGGCATCGGGGTGCCCACCGACATCCCCGAGCATCTGGTGGTGTGCCGCTCGACACTGCGCCGGATCCTCTACCTCGGCCTGGAGAAGGCCGTCCATTTCGGCGCCAAGGTCACCGGATACCACTCCAACCCGGATGCGACCGTCTCCGTGCTCCTCGACACCGGGGAGACCGTCGAGGCCGACGTGCTGATCGCCGCGGACGGCATCAACTCCGCCGTGCGAGCCCAGAGGCTGCCGCAGGTGAAGGTCGCCGACCTGGCCGCGCGGCACATCGCCGCGAAGGTCCCGATCACCGAGGAGACCAAGGCCAGGCTGCCGGCGCAGCTGTTCAACACCTTCTCGCTGGCCTACGACTCCGACTACACCGGACTCACCCTGGGCCCGCTGGAGCGCAGCAATCCCGACTCGGCACTGGTCAAGGAACAGGACCAGGACTTCCAGGACGAAGCCACCAAGAACTACGCGCTGAGCATCTTCAACTCCCGCGTCGAACTCATGATGCCCGACGCCGAGCTGTTCGCCGCCACACCCGAGCAGCTGAAGACGTACGCGCTGGAACGCGTGGCCTCCTGGCATCCCGCCCTGGTGGAGACCGTCCGGCTGTGGGACACCGCCACGGTGCAGCCGCTGCCCCTGCGCAGCTGTGTGCCGGTGACCGCCTGGGATCCCTCGAACGTGACCGTCATGGGCGACTCCATCCACGCCATGAGCCCGGCGTTGGGCATCGGCGCCAACACCGCGCTGCGCGACGCGCACGTCCTCGGAGGGGAACTGCTCGCCGTCGCGCGGGGCGACAAGGCACTCCTGGACGGCATCGGCGCCTACGAAGAAGCCATGCGCAGCTACGGCTACCAGGCTCTCCGGATGTCCGCGGCCGTTGGCGAGAAGGTGATCGGTCACCTCCCGCTGCCCGAGTAAGCGCACACGTCAGCGTCCACGAACCCGGGTGTCCCGGTTCCGGCCGGAACCGGGACCGGGACACCAGCCGTGGAAGGTGCCGATCTCCACCACCGTCTCCGGTCGGGTCTCGCGCAGCAAGAGGTAGGTGATCTCCGCTTCGATGTCGTCGAGTTGGGCCTTCAGCGAGGTCGGCGACGCGAGCAGTCTCCGCTGCTTCTCGCGGGCCCGGTCGAGGTCGTCGGCGTAGGCACGGTAGAGCAGGATGATGTGGTTGACGTCAATGGTCTGCCGTATGAGCGCCCGTGCGAACCGGTCTGGTTGATCAGGGCGCGGTGACGCTAGGGCGTGGGGACGAGTCGGCACGTCATACCCAGGTGCAACTCCGGTGTCACACCTGGGTATGGGGTGACGGAGCCCCGGGGGCCGGGGTGCACCGATGCCCGGATCGCGATGATACGCCGGGATTGTCCGCCAGTGATGACCGCAGTCAGCCGCGCCGGGCATGGCTCAGCCGACGTTCCCGGAGCGACCAGCCCCGACTCGTAGGCCATGACGACGAGCTGGGCCCTGTCGCGGGCGCCCAGCTTGGCGAGCAGCCGGGTCATGTGGGTCTTGACGGTCTGTTCCGCCACCACCAGCGTCGCGGGCTATCTCCCTATTCGACAGGCCCCGCGACCAGCAGCAGGACCTCCGACTCCCGTGGCGTGAGGCCGTTGAGCCGCAGGCGGGTGTTCGGGCGTGGGACGGGGCGGCGCCGAGCCACGTCCTCGATGAGGCGACGGGTGATGGACGGGGCGAGCAGCGCATCACCTGCCGCGATCACCCGCACCGCCTGCACGAGTTCGGCGACCGGGGCGTCCTTGAGCAGGAAGCCGCTGGCCCCCGCGTGCAGGGCCTCGTAGACGTAGTCGTCGATGTCGAAAGTGGTCAGCATCAGCACCTTGGAGCGGTGCGCGACGCCGGGCGGCGGATCGAGCAGCCGCCGAGCCGCCTCCAGCCCGTCCATCTCAGGCATGCGTACGTCCATCAGCACCACGTCAGGGTGCGTGTTGCGGCTGGCCTCGACGCCGAGTCGGCCGTTGGGCGCCTCCCCCACCACGTCGATGTCGCTCTGCGCGGACAGCAGCGCGGCGAACCCCGAGCGCGCCATGTCCTGGTCGTCCACGACGACCACCCGGATAGTCATGCCCATCTCTCCTGTCCTGGTCATCTGACGAACCCGTGCGGCCCTGCCACATGGCGGCGGAGGCGTGGCTGCGGCGGTTTCGCCGTACCACCGCGGTCGGGGCGGAGACCGGGCTCCGCTCTCCCCTCTCGGCAGGGACCACCGCCTCGGCCGAACAGGCATGAACAACCAGCCCGCACACGCGGGATCGCGGCCGAACGGCCGATTGAGGGGCACAGAGCTGACAGGCAGAGTCCGGCGGGTCCTCAACCGACGCCCGCGTCCAACGGCTCACGGCCCACGGCCTCATCTCGACAGCCGGCTCGTCGGCGTCGCCACGGCGCGCGGAGCCCCCAGCTGATTCTGCCGCACAAAATCCAACGAGAAACGACAAAACCGTTGACCTGCGGTTTGTCGCAGCCCTACCTTCTGACCGGTTATTCGATCTCAGTCCGGTATTTCGGACAAGAACGGCGGTGGCCGCAAAGGCGTGTGCCCCAAGCCCTCTCTCACGACGCCCCGGGTCCACCGTCCCGCCAAGATCACGTTCTTTCCCCCGTCCCTCCCCCTGGAGAGCCGCATGTCCCACACCGCTGCACGAAGATGGGCCAGACGCGTCACCGCCCGGGTCCTCGCGGTCGGGCTCGTCGTCGCCGGTCTGGCGAGCCTCGACCGGCAGGAGCCGTCGGCGCCCCTGGCCGTCGAACCGACCGCCGTCAGCACCAGCCAGATCGATGTCACCCCGCCGCCGATGGGCTGGGCGTCCTGGAACAGCTTCGCCAGCAGCATCGACTACGACGTCATCAAGCAGCAGGCCGACGCCCTGGTGTCCTCCGGCATGGCGGCGGCCGGCTACCAGTACGTCAACCTCGACGACGGCTGGTGGCAGGGCGACCGCAACGCCGACGGCTCCATCGCCGTCGACGAGACCCTGTGGCCCGGCGGCATGAAGGCCATCGCCGACTACATCCACAGCAAGGGCCTGAAGGCCGGCATCTACACCGACGCCGGCAAGAACGGCTGCGG
>NZ_JBSFUU010000077.1:0-45528 GCF_053591955.1 Streptomyces sp. NPDC002845
CCTGGACCAAGACCGCCGACGAGATCCTCAACTCCCTCGCCGACTACCTCACCAAAATCAACCCGCCGACCACTGAAACCTGAAGCAGACTTAGTCTCGTGATTTCTGGCGCAGGGCACTAGTCGGCTTGGAGTTACTCTCGTCGGTGCCCGAGCCGCGTCACGATGCGATGGAGTTGCCCCATGGAGACCGCTGCCACCGAACTGACCTTCCGTGACGCCACCGACGCCGACGTGGACACCCTCGTCGCGCTGATCGAGTCGGCGTACCGCGGGGACTCCAGCCGGGTCGGCTGGACCACGGAGGCGGACATTCTCCAGGGGCAGCGCACCGACCGCGACGGCGTGCTGGAGATCGTCGAGTCGCCCGACAGCCGTCTGCTCACCGTCGAGCGCGACGGCACCATCACCGCCTGCTGCCAGCTCGAACACCGTGGCGACCAGGCCTACTTCGGGATGTTCGCCGTCCGGCCCGAGCTCCAGGGCGCGGGGCTCGGCAAGGTGATCATCGCGGAGGCCGAGCGGACCGTGCGCGAGACCTGGGGTGCCAAGGAGATGCACATGACCGTGATCTCCGTACGTGAGGACCTCATCGCCTGGTACGAGCGGCGCGGCTACCGCCGTACGGGAGAGATGGCCCCCTTCCCGTACGGCGACGAGCGCTTCGGTGTCCCACAGCGCGACGACCTGCGGTTCGAGCTGCTGGTCAAGCCGCTGGTGTGACGGTCGTCGTGACGTTCACGCGGTGAAGCGGCCGGTGCGTTTGATCTCCGGGTAGTCGGTGGTCGCGCCGTCCAGCTCCAGGGCCCGCACGAGACGCAGCTGGTCCTGGGTGTTCACCACCCAGCCGATGATCCTCAGGTCCGCCTTGCGCGCGTGTTCGACGAGCTCCAGCGTCAGCCGCCGGATGTTGAGGACGACGGTTGCGGCGCCGACCGCCGTGGCGCGCTCGACGACATCGTTGCCGTAGTGGCTGGCGACCAGCGCCGTGCGGACGCCCGGGACGAGCCGGGCGATCTCGGCGATCGCCTCGTCGTGGAAGGACAGCACCTCGGCCCGTCCCGCCAGGTCGCGCCGGTGCATGACCTCGGCCAGTGCCCGCGCCGCCGCCACGTCCTTGATCTCGGCCTGGAGCGGTGCCTTCACCGCGTCCACGACCTCCTCGAAGGTCGGAACGCGCTCACCCCGGCCCGCGTCGAGGGCGCGCAGCTCGGCGAGGGTCTTGTCGGCGACCGGCCCGGTGCCGTCCGTCGTGCGGTCGACGTCGGGGTCGTGCATGACGACCAGCGCGCCGTCCTTGCTGAGGTGCAGATCGAGTTCGATGACGTCGAGGCCCGCGTGCTCGGCGGCGACGAAGGAACGGAGGGTGTTCTCGGGTTCGACACCCATGACTCCGCGATGACCGATGGTGAGGAAGTTCAAGGTTGACTCGCTTCCGTCGACGGCGGCTCGGTCCGCGTGGTCGGAACGTCGAAAAGGGCTGCCTCCACGCGGCAAGGCCGCAGCGTAGTCGTCCGGCCCGGCGATGTATCCGCTCGTGCACGGGCTCGTACGGACCGTCCGACACGGGGGAACAGGACCGTTTCCGCTCGCGCCGCCACGATCCGGTCACCCCTGGGTGGGCGAGTCCCGCGGGCGTTGACTCCGGTGGGCGTCGGCTCCTAGCGAAAGAGTGGAAAACGTCGCCTTGACGGTGTCCTGCAGGAAGAAATCCGGTGAAGATAGGGGCCACACAGGATAACTTCCCGATTACTCGTCTTGCGGGAATGATCCTCGGCTACATACGGTGTCCTTACGCGAGGTTCTCCCGTGGAGGATGGGTCATGACGGAAATTCTTGTGCAGGTGGGTGCGGAGGAGCAGGTTCCTCCTGGTGGCAGGGTGGTGGAACACCCGGCCTGGCCCGTGCTCAAGGATGCCGTGGAGCAGATCCGGCCATGGCAGTCCAAGGACGGGTCGATCGACTTCGATGCCGAGGGCGCCCCGGCTCAGGGGGACGCCGAGCTTGCCGTACGCCGGGTCGTCGACGCGGTGGAGGCGCTCTCCGCCCTGCTGCCGCACGACGCCGCGTACCACAAGGCGCTCGTGAAGGACCTGCGCCGCTGGGCCGACGAGGGCTTCGGGGCCCCCGACTTCCTCGACTCGCTGCTGGCGTTCCAGCCCGCGGCCGACCGGCGGGACGGCCTGCAGCATCTGGTCGTCTTCCCGATGTACACGCAGAACGGCAACCCGGACCGCAACCTCGAAGCGGTCGTGCTGCGCATGGTCTGGCCGGACTGGCTGGCCGAGCTGGAGCGCACCCGCTACGACAACCCGCTGTTCTGCGGCATCACCTTCGAGGACTTCACCTCCGGCTACGACACCAACTCGGCCGTCCTCTTCCCGGAGACCATCGCCGTGCGCGAGGCCCCCGAGCGCTTCTCCTGGGGCGGCATCTTCTGCGACCGCGAGGCCGCCCGCTTCCGCCGGGTCACCGAGTCCGCCGTCGACGTCCTCGGGCTCGAACTGCCCGACGACATCCGCGAGATGGTCGGCGACCAGAAGCGCTGTGAGGAGGCCTTCGTCCTGTGGGACATGGTCCACGACCGTACCCACAGCCACGGCGACCTGCCCTTCGACCCCTTCATGATCAAGCAGCGCCAGCCGTTCTGGATGTACGGCCTGGAGGAACTGCGCTGCGACCTCACCGCCTTCAAGGAGGCCGTGAAACTGGAGGCCGACGGCGTCCCGCAGGCCCGTGACGTGCAGTACGCGGTGCTCTTCGACCGCATGTTCCGCTTCCCGGTCACCGGCGAGCGCGTACGGAACTACGACGGCCTCGGCGGCCAGCTCCTCTTCGCCTACCTGCACCAGCACGACGTCGTCCGCTGGACCGACAACAAGCTGTCCATCGACTGGCAGCGCGCCCCGCAGATCACCAACCAGCTGTGCGCCGACATCGAGAAGCTGTACCGCGACGGCATCGACCGCCCGAAGCTCGTGCACTGGTTCGCCGGGTACGAGCTGGTCTCCACCTACCTCGCCCCGCACCCCGGCTCCCGCTGGGCCAAGGGCCCGGACGCCCTGGATCTGAGCCGGCCGCCGCGAAAGCTCGTCGACGACGTGCTTCCCGACGAGTTTCCGCTGAGCATGTTCTATGAGGCCCTCTCCAAGAAGCTGAAGCATGTGATCGCCTCCACCAAGGGCATCACGGCGGAGAGTGCCGAGCAGGTCGCCGCGTGACGGTCGGCGCTTCGACACCGGCTGGAGCGCTCCGTGGGCGAACGAGCGACAAAGAGGGGCAGGCGAGGACCATGGGGAACGGGGCTCTCAGCGGTGCGGTGATCGCGGTGGCCGGCGCGGGCGGACCCGCCGGCCGGGCGACGCTGCTCAGGCTGGCCGACGCGGGGGCGACCGTCGTCGGCGCGGACAACGATCCCGAGCGGCTGGCGGAGGCCGTGGACGCGGCCCGCTACGCGCACGGCGGTGCCACGGTCATCGGCGACACGGTCGATCTGCTCGACCCGCAGTCGACCCGCGACTGGGCCACCCATATCGAGAAGGACTTCGGGCACGTCGACGGCGTGGTCCACCTCGTCGGCGGCTGGCGCGGCAGCGAGACCTTCACCAAGACGAGTCTCGACGACTGGGACCTGCTCGAACTGCTGCTCATCCGCACCGTGCAGCACACCTCCCTCGCCTTCCACGAGGCCTTGCAGCGCAGCGACCGCGGCCGGTACATCCTGATCAGCGCCGCGGGCGCGAGCAGGCCCACCGCGGGCAACGCCTCCTACGCAGCCGCCAAGGCCGCCGCCGAGGCGTGGACCCTGGCGCTGGCCGACTACTTCCGCAAGGCCGGGGGCGGGAGGGGCCCGACGTCCGCGGCTGCGATCCTGGTGGTGAAGGCGTTGGTGCACGACGCGATGCGCGCGGAGCGCCCCAACGCGAAGTTCGCGGGCTTCACCGACGTCAAGGAGCTGGCCGAGGCCATCGCCGGCGTCTGGGAGCGGCCCGCCGCCGAAGTGAACGGGAACCGTCTGTGGCTGACCGAGAAGCCGTGAACCCTCCGAAGACCGACGCGCGCCGCCATCACGACCCGGAGACCCGCGGCTTCGCCAGCGACAACTACGCGGGGGCCCACCCCGAGGTGCTCGCCGCCCTGGCCCTGGCCAACGGCGGGCACCAGGTCTCGTACGGCGAGGACGACTACACCGAGAACCTCCAGCGGATCATCCGGAGCCACTTCGGCGCGACCGCCGAGGCGTTCCCGGTCTTCAACGGCACCGGCGCCAACGTCGTCGCGCTCCAGGCGGTCACCGACCGCTGGGGCGCGGTGATCTGCGCCGAGAGCGCGCACATCAACGTCGACGAGGGCGGCGCCCCCGAGCGCATGGGCGGCCTCAAGCTGCTCCCCGTGCCCACGCCCGACGGCAAGCTGACGCCCGAGCTGATCGACCGGCAGGCCTGGGGCTGGGAGGACGAGCACCGCGCGATGCCGCAGGTCGTCTCGATCACCCAGAGCACCGAACTGGGCACCCTCTACACACCGGACGAGATCCGCGCGATCTGCGAGCACGCCCACGCCCACGGCATGAAAGTGCACCTCGACGGCTCCCGGATAGCCAACGCGGCGGCTTCCCTGAACGTCCCGATGCGGACCTTCACCAACGCGGTCGGCGTGGACATCCTCTCCCTCGGCGGCACGAAGAACGGGGCGCTGTTCGGGGAGGCGGTCGTCGTCATCAACCAGGACGCCGTCAGCCATATGAAGCACCTGCGCAAGCTGTCCATGCAGCTCGCCTCCAAGATGCGTTTCGTCTCAGTGCAGTTGGAGGCCCTGCTCGCCAAGGACCTGTGGCTGCGCAATGCCCGGCACTCCAACGAGATGGCCCAGCGGCTCGCCGAGGGCGTACGCGCGGTGCACGGCGTGGAGATCCTCCACCCGGTGCAGGCCAACGCCGTCTTCGCCCGGCTCCCGCACGACGTGAGCGAACGCCTGCAGAAGCGGTACCGCTTCTACTTCTGGGACGAAGCCGCGGGCGACGTCCGCTGGATGTGCGCCTTCGACACGACCGAGGACGACGTGGACGGGTTCGTGGCGGCGCTGAAGGAGGAGATGGCGCGGTAGGCCACCCAGCCACCTGACCACACATGCGCATAAGTATGCGGCTATTCGTAAAGTAATTGACTCTCAGGTGATCGCATACCTATGCTCTGCGGGCATGGAGCTGATCCAGCAAACCCCCGATCTGTCCGCCTACTTGGCCGCTGACGAGGTCATCGACCATCATCACCCGGTCGTACGGGAAGTGGCCGCACGCCTCGCGAAGGAGGCGGCGGACTCGTATGTCTATGCGCAGGCGACATTCGAGTTCGTGCGCGACACCATCCCACACTCGCAGGACTCCGGCGATCTCCGCGTCACCTGGCGCGCCTCCGACGTCCTGGAGCAGGGCACCGGCATCTGCTACGCCAAGGCCCACGCGCTGGCCGCGCTGCTGCGGGCCGAGGACATCCCGACGGCGCTGTGCTATCAGAAGTTCGAGGTGGTGCACGGTCTGGTCGCCGTACGGTTCAACGGCGCCTGGCACCGGCAGGACCCCCGGGGCAACAAGCCGGGCGTGGACGCCCAGTTCTCCCTGAACGGCGAGCGGTTGGCCTGGGTCCCCGACCCCGGGTCCAACGAGCTGGACTACCCGGTCCTGTACGCTGAACCCCACCCGGCCGTACTCGGCGCCCTCAAGGCCGCGCCCGACCGGCCGTACCTCTTCAAGACGCTCCCCACCGAACTCTGAGGCAAGGCAGGCACGTCAGACGATGACTCTCACGCTCACCGTGTCCGACGAGGTGCGTGCCCTCGCGCCCGGTTTCACGCATGTCGCCGTCGAGGCGTACGGACTCGTCAACGGGCCCAGCACGGACGGCACTTCGGCACTGCTGGACGACGCGGCCCGCCGTCTGGCCGTACGACTGGACGGGCGCGCCCCGCACGAGGACCCGCACATGGCGGCCTGGCGCGAGACCTACACGGCGTTCGGAGCCAAGCCCTCACGCACGCGCAACTCGGCCGAGGCGCTGGCCAAGCGGGCACTGTCGGACGCCGGGCTGCCCCGGATCAACGTCCTGGTCGACCTCTACAACGCGATCAGCGTCGCCCATCTGATCCCGGCCGGCGGCGAGGACCTCGACCGGATCCAGGGCGGGATGCGGCTCGTCCGCGCCACCGGCGACGAGGAGTTCACGACCGTCGCGGCCGGCGAGGAGGTCGTCGAACACCCCGACGCCGGTGAGGTCGTCTGGCGCGACGAACTGGGCGTGACCTGCCGCCGCTGGAACTGGCGCCAGGGCCCGCGCACCCGCCTCACCGAGGAGTCCACCGCGGCGGTCTTCCTGCTGGAGAGCCTGGCGCCCATGCCGGTGCCGGACGTCGAACGGGCCGGGGCCGAACTCGCCGAACTGCTGGAGAAGTTCAGCCCCGGGGCGCGGATCACCGTCCACGCCGCCGAGTGAGCCGGCTCAGCGCGACTCGGCCGCGCGTACCTCTTCGGGGGTGGGGGCCGTGCCGCCGAGGTGGGCGGGCATCCACCAGGTGTCGTCCGGGCCCTTGGGGCGTACGGGGTAGGCGCGCTGGGCGGCCTCCAGGAGCTCCTGGACCCGCCCGCGCAGCTGCCGGGTGATGACGCCCGCGTACTTGTCGCGGGACGCCTCGATCGCCTCGCCGACCCGGATGGTGATCGGGATGTGGCTGCGCTTGAAGTTGCGCGGTTGCCCCTTGGTCCACAGCCGCTGAGTGCCCCACACCGCCATCGGGATCATCGGGACGCCCGCCTCCTGGGCCAGGCGGGCGGCGCCCGACTTGAAGGACTTCAGCGTGAACGACTGCGAGATCGTGGCCTCGGGGAAGACGCCGACGATTTCCCCGGACTTCAGTGACTCCAGCGCGTGCGAGTAGGCCGCGTCACCCTGCTTGCGGTCCACGGGGATGTGCTTCATGTTGCGCATCAGCGGGCCGGAGATCCTGTGCCGGAACACCGACTCCTTCGCCATGAAGCGCACCAGACGCTTCTGCGGCAGCGCGGCCATACCGTCGAAGATGAAGTCCAGGTAGCTGATGTGGTTGCTCACCAGCACGGCGCCGCCCGAGCGCGGGATGTTCTCCGACCCCTTGCAGTCGATCTTCAGGTCCCAGGCCTTGAACAGCGTCAGGGCGAGACCGATGGCGGGACGGTAGGCAAGCTCAGCCATGGACGGAGTGGACCCTTCTCTCTGCCTGGGAAGGGGGCTCCCGGCGGGAAAGTTACGCAGCCGTAGGTTTTACGGCATCTCGCAGATCGTGCCCCAAGAACGGTCGAGTAGCCAGTCCTCGTGCCGGTGAACGGCGAGATCCTCGTCACGTTCGGCCACATGATCGACCTCGGACTCTTACCTGGCGTTTACTTCGTGGCGTCTTGGGGGCTGGGAATCTTTGCGGTTTCCCGAACGCTGACGAACGCTGAGCAGGTCATGGCCGTCGTACTGGTGATCGCGGCGGCGTGCGGAGTGCCGCAGCGGCGGCGGAGCGGGAGGCGGGTAGTGCGCGTGCGGGACGGCGATCAGCGGCTCGGCGCGGCCGAATTGGGGGAGGGGCTCGGCGAACGGGCCACACTCGTCCAGTTCTCCAGCGCGTTCTGCGCACCCTGCCGGGCCACTCGCAGAGTGCTCGGCGACATCGCCGGGATGGTGCCCGGGGTCTCCCACGTGGAGATCGACGCCGAGCGGCACCTCGACCTCGTCCGTCGGCTCGGCATCCTCAAGACGCCCACCGTGCTCGTCCTCGACGCGGACGGGCGGGTCGTACGGCGCGCGACGGGGCAGCCGCGCAAGGCGGACGTGATCGCGGCGCTCGGCGAAGCGGTCTGACCCTCGCCTCCGAGGTCATCGGTGATACATCTCCCAGATAACGGAACGCACTTGACTGCACACGCCACCTATCGTCAGTCTGACCGTATGCCCAGGGACATCCTTCTCTTCGAGCGCGTGCACGTGGACCTCGCCCGCACGGCGAGCGCGTGCTGTCCGAGCTGTTGAACGGCCACGGACCCGCTCGACCGCTCCCGCAGAAGGATGCCCCCATGACGGCCAGACCCGGCCTCGCCGCCCCGCAACTCGGCTCCCCGCAAGTCGGCTCCCCGGACCTGCTGCGCTCCGTCTTCAGACGGCACGCGGCCGGAGTCGCCGTGATCACGGCGTACGGCGCCGGCGGCCGCGTCGGCTTCACCGCCACCTCGCTCAGCTCGGTCTCCGCCGAGCCCCCGCTGCTGTCGTTCGGCATCGGTACCGGCGCCTCCAGCTGGCCGGTGATATCCGAGGCCGCTCACGTGGGCGTGCACATACTCGGCGAGCATCAGCAGGAGCTGGCCGCCACCTTCGCGCGCAGCGGGGCCGACCGGTTCGGGGCGCCCACCAGGTGGCGTAACGGCCCGGAGGGAGTTCCCGTCCTGGACGACGTGCTCGCCTGGCTCGTCTGCCGGGTGGTGGCCCGGGTCCCCGCGGGCGACCACCGGATCGTCCTGGCCGAGGTCGTCGTCGGCGATCCGTCGGGCGTGGGGCGTCCGTTGCTGTACCACCAGGGGCGCTTCCACGGCCTGCGCGACTGACGCGGACGGAGTTTCGCGTCGATTCCCATGCGATTACGCAGCGTTGTCAAGGTCACAGTTCAAAGCGCTTGCTCAGTGGGCAGTGAATGGGTGTACTGGCGAGTAATATTTCGGTCGGAGCGCGGGTCGCCCCGACGGGGATCGGCCGCTTCAGGCGCCTATGCTGCCTGTCAAGAAGGCAGCCCAGAAGAGACGATGCAGTAGGAGAGCCGGCGTGAGCTTGAGGATCGTTGTCACTGTGAAGTACGTGCCCGACGCCACTGGCGACCGGCACTTCGCCGATGACCTGACCGTCGACCGGGACGACGTGGACGGTCTGCTCTCCGAGCTCGACGAATACGCGGTCGAGCAGGCGCTGCAGATCGCCGACGACGCCGACGACGCCGAGATCACCGTCCTCACCGTGGGCCCGGAGGACGCCAAGGACGCGCTCCGCAAGGCCCTTTCCATGGGCGCCGACAAGGCGATCCACGTCGAGGACGACGACCTGCACGGCACCGACGCCATCGGCACCTCGCTGGTGCTGGCGAAGGCGATCGAGAAGGCCGGCTTCGACCTGGTGATCTCCGGCATGGCCTCCACCGACGGCACCATGGGCGTCGTGCCCGCGCTGCTGGCCGAGCGGCTGGGTGTGCCGCAGGTGACCCTGCTGTCCGAGGTGTCCGTCGAGGGTGGCCCCAACGGCACGGTCAAGGGCCGCCGTGACGGCGACACCGCCAGCGAGCAGCTGGAGGCATCGCTCCCGGCGGTCGTGTCGGTCACCGACCAGTCGGGCGAGGCGCGTTACCCCTCCTTCAAGGGCATCATGGCGGCCAAGAAGAAGCCGGTTGCGTCCTGGGACCTGTCCGACCTGGACATCGAGGCCGAGGAGGTCGGTCTGGAGGGCGCCTACACGGTGGTCGACTCCGCGGCCGAGCGTCCGGCCCGTACCGCCGGCACGATCGTCAAGGACGAGGGCGAGGGCGGCAAGCAGCTCGCTGAGTTCCTCGCGGGCCAGAAGTTCATCTGAGGCCCGCAGTTCGCTGACCGTCCCTCATCTTTCGCAAGCAGGAGAGAAGAAGTCCCATGGCTGAAGTCCTCGTCTACGTCGACCACGTGGACGGTGCCGTCCGCAAGCCCACCCTGGAGCTGCTGACCCTGGCCCGCCGCATCGGCGAGCCCGTCGCCGTCGCCCTCGGCGCGGGTGCCGCCGACACCGCCGCGGCCCTCGCCGAGCACGGCGCCGTCAAGGTCCTCACCCACGACGCCGCCGAGTACGCCGACTACCTGGTCGTCCCCAAGGTGGACGCCCTCCAGGCCGCCTACGAGGCCGTCTCCCCGGCCGCCGTCCTGGTGCCGTCCTCCACCGAGGGCAGGGAGATCGCCGCCCGCCTGGCGCTGCGCCTCGGCTCGGGCATCATCACCGACGCCGTCGACCTGGAGGCAGGCGACGAGGGCCCGGTGGCCACGCAGTCGGTGTTCGCCGCCGCGTTCACCACCAAGTCCCGTGTCGCCAAGGGCACCCCGGTCATCACGGTCAAGCCGAACTCGGCCGCCGTGGAGGCTGCCCCGGCTGCGGGCACGGTCGAGGCGCTGGCCGTCTCCTTCTCCGCGCAGGCGACCGGCACAAAGGTCACCGCCCGTACCCCGCGTGAGTCGACGGGCCGCCCCGAGCTGACCGAGGCCGCGATCGTGGTCTCCGGTGGCCGTGGCGTCAACGGCGCGGAGAACTTCGCGATCATCGAGGCGCTGGCCGACTCCCTCGGCGCGGCCGTCGGCGCCTCCCGTGCCGCGGTGGACGCGGGCTGGTACCCGCACACCAACCAGGTCGGCCAGACCGGCAAGAGCGTGTCCCCGCAGCTGTACATCGCCTCCGGCATCTCCGGCGCGATCCAGCACCGGGCCGGCATGCAGACCTCGAAGACCATCGTGGCCATCAACAAGGACGCCGAGGCCCCGATCTTCGACCTCGTCGACTACGGCGTCGTCGGCGACCTCTTCGACGTCGTCCCGCAGCTCACCGAGGAGGTCAAGACCCGCAAGGGCTGAGCGACTCCGGGCGTACGAGGCCCCGCGACCGTCCGCACGGTCGCGGGGCCTCGACCCGTCTCAGCGGTGCCTCACCCCAGCCCCAGCGAGGCCTGCACGGGCAGATGGTCGCTCGGGAACTGGCCGTTCTTCGAGAAGGTGTTGATCGACGCCCAGTGCGTGGTCACCCCGGGCGTGGTGAGTATCCAGTCGATCCGCCTGCCGCCGGGGTCCAGCGACCGATAGGAGTGGAACGTCCCGTACAGCGGACTGCGCGCCCCCGCCGTGTCCCAGGTGTCCACGAGCCCGGCGTCCAACAGGGCGTCGTACACCGGGTTGTCGTGGGCCGCGACATTGAAGTCGCCGGTGACCACCACCGGTAACGAACGGTCGAAACCGGCGATCGTCGCGCCGATCATCTCCGCGGACCGCTCGCGCGCGTACTGGCTGACGCTGTCCAGATGGGTGTTGAGGACGTAGAACTCCCGCCCTTCGTCGGCGAGATCGCTGAAGCGGACCCACGTCACCATGCGCAGCCAGTCCGCTCCCCAGGTGTTGGAGGCGATCGTGTACGGCGTGTCGGAGAGCCAGAAGTGGTCGAACTCGATCGGTTCCAGTCTTCGGGTGTCGTAGAAGATCGCCATGAACTCGTCCTTGCTGCCGCCCCCGCGACCGGTGCCGATCCAGTCGTAGTGCGGGCCGATGCCCTGCTCGATCATGCGCAGCTGCTGGTAGAGGCCTTCCTGGGTGCCGATGACGTGGGGTCGCTCGCGCCGTAGGAGCTCCACCATCACGGGACGGCGTACGGACCAGCGCTGATCGCCGGTGGTGCTCGCGAAGCGCAGATTGAACGTCATGACGTTCAACGCGCCCGCGTGCTCACCGGCGGAGGCCTGCTGTGTGGACCCCGCCGTCGTGAGCAGTGGTACGGCGATGGCGGCGGCCGCGGCGGACCTCAGTCCTTGGCGGCGCGTCACTCTTCCGTCGTTCGGCACGCGGTGTCTCCTCCCCTTGGGAGTCAGGATGAAGGGTGCGTACTTGAATACGGAAGAAGCAGGCGCGTCTGCGGGGGCCATGGTGAATCGCACATGAAGAGGGTGTTGACCCCCGGCAAGATCCACGGATAACTTCGTTCTACGGATTGTTGATTCCGCAGTGCGGAAGCTGGAGGCTATGGGATGGGGCAGGGCCGGCAGGAGAAGGTGACGACGAGCCTCTCGGGCGCCGTCAGTGAGGAGATCAGCGCCTCCCTCGCCCGGGTCGACGCCGAGCTGGACCGCCGCTACCCCGGAGACCCCGGCACACGCCAGCCCGTCCACACGGTGTACGTCCCCGGTGACGTGTTCGCCGCCGACACCATCCGCTCCTGGGGAGACCAGGCCCTCGCCGCCCTCGACGAGCACGCCCCGGACGCCGCCTCCTTCGCCGCCGTACTGGGGCTCAGTGAGGACCTCGCCGAGCCCGTGTACGACCGCGTCCGCGCCAAGCTGGAGCGCGAACCCGTCGAGGACCTGCGCGTCGACTTCGAGGACGGCTACGGACCCCGCCCCGACGCCGAGGAGGACGAGACCGCCGCCCGCGCGGCCCGGCTGATCGCCGAGGCGTACGCGACCGGGACGGCCGCCCCGTACATGGGCATCCGCATGAAGTGCATGGAGGCGCCGGTACGCGACCGGGGCATCCGCACGCTCGACATCTTCCTGACGGGCCTGATGGAGGCCGGCGGCCTGCCCGACGGGCTGGTCCTGACCCTCCCCAAAGTGACGTACGCCGAGCAGGTCACCGCCATGGTCCGGCTGCTGGAGGCCTTCGAGAAGGCGCACGGACTGAAGCCCGGCCGGCTCGGCTTCGAGATCCAGATCGAGACCAGCCAGGCCATCCTCGCCGCCGACGGCACCGCGACCGTGGCCCGTATGATCCAGGCCGCCGAGGGCCGCGCCACCGGCCTGCACTACGGCACCTTCGACTACAGCGCCTGCCTCGGCGTCTCCGCCGCGCACCAGGCCGGCGACCACCCGGCCGCCGACCACGCCAAGGCGATCATGCAGGTCGCGGCCGCGGGCACGGGCGTACGCGTCTCGGACGGCTCCACCAACGTCCTCCCGGTCGGTACGACGGAGAAGGTCCACGCCGCCTGGCGGCTCCACCACGGCCTCACCCGCCGCGCCCTGGCCCGCGCCTACTACCAGGGCTGGGACATGCACCCCGGCCACCTCCCCACCCGGTACGCGGCCGTGTTCGCCTTCTACCGCGAGGGCCTCGAACAGGCCGCCGCCCGCCTCTCCCGGTACGCCAACCGGGCCGGCGGAGACGTCATGGACGAACCCGCCACCGCCAAGGCGCTCAGCGGCCATCTCCTGCGCGGCCTGGACTGCGGCGCCCTCGACATCGACGAGGTGACCACGGCGACGGGGCTGACCAGGGCGGACCTGGAGGGCTTCGCGGCACCGCGGCGCGCGGACCTGACGGTCTCGGCGTCGGCGAAGTAGAGCGGACCGCCACGGCTGTCACTGCCGCCCCTTAGTCTGTACGGACCTCATTGGTGTGTCACAGGAACGGGGCAGGACAGCGGTGTCTTCGGGGGACAACGAACAGACCGACGGGATCGGCCGACTGCTCGCCGGGCGCTACCGGGTCGTGGCGCAGCTCGGCCGCGGCGGCATGGGCGTCGTCTGGAGAACCCACGACGAGGTGCTCGGCCGCGAAGTCGCTGTCAAGGAACTGCGCACCTATACGGACGCCGCCGCGCCCGAACTCGCCGACCTGGGGCTGCGCATGCAGCGCGAGGCACGGGCCGCGGCCCGTGTGCGGCACCCCGGAGTCATCGCCGTCCATGACGTGGCCGAGGTCGACGGCCGCCCCCTGATCGTCATGGAACTGGTCGACGGCCCCTCCCTCGACGACGTCCTGCGGGAACGCGGCCCCCTCGACCCGCGCGAGGCGGCCTCCATCGGAGCCAAGGTCATGGACGCCCTGGCCGCCGCCCACGCCGTCGGCGTACTGCACCGGGATGTGAAGCCGGGGAACATCCTGCTGGACCGTTCGGGGCGGGTCGTCCTCACGGACTTCGGCATCGCGACCATGGAGGACCCGGGCGACGGCTCCACCACCCATCTGACCCGCAGCGGTGAACTCGTCGGCTCGCTCGACTACTTGGCCCCCGAGCGTGCGCAGGGCAACGACCCCGGTCCCGCCTCGGACATCTGGGCGCTCGGCGCCACTCTGTACGCCGCCGTCGAGGGGGACTCTCCCTTCCGTCGTACGTCCACCTGGTCGACGCTGACCGCGATCGTGACCGAGCCGCTGCCGGAACCCCGGCGCGCGGGACCCCTCGGGCCGGTCCTCCAGCAGCTGATGCACAAGCAGCCGCAGCAGCGGCCGGACGCCGAGCGGGCGCGGGACCTGCTCGAAGCGGTGGCCGGGGCACCCGAGCGGGACACCCCGACGACCGGGTTGCACGGGCCCGCACCGACGCCACGGGAGGCGACGGAGCGGGGCGTGCCGTCGGTGCCGCCGGGGTTCGGTCCGGCGCCGGGCGGCGGTGCGGGGTTCGGGCCGCCGGTGGGGAACGTACTTGCCGGGCCGGGGGCGCAGGGCTCCCCAGGGTTCGCCGCCCCAGCACCTGAGCCTGCCCCGGAGCCGACTCCCCGCCGCCGCAAGGGCCGTGCCCTCCTCGCCGCCGCGGCCGTCGCCGCCGTCCTCGCCTCGACCGGCGTCACGGTTGCCCTCCTGAACGGCGGCGACGACGGCACCAGCACCGGAGCCCGGTCCTCGGCGAGTCCCTCCGACGGCGCGACCCCCTCGGACGACGTCAGCTGGGGTTCCATCGACCTCTCCGAGGACGACGGCGAACCCACGGAACAGGGCGACAAGAACAAGAGGTCCCCGAGCCCGCAGGAGAAGCCGAGCCGGGAGACCGACCCGGCCCCCGAGCCGTCGTCCTCGCCCTCGTCGAAGCCGGCCGGCAGCGGCACCACGGGCGGAGGGTCGGGTGACAGCACGACGGGAGGTACAACCGGCGGGAGCACGACAGGCGGGGGCACCACAGGCGGTGACGACCCGGCCCCGGCTCCGAGCTGCCATGCGATCGGCGGAGGCAAGTACAACTGCGAGGTCTGGCGCACCGCCGACTCCTATACGGCCTCCGGCACCAAGGCCGGCATCCTCAACGCGGGCACCAACTACTTCTACTGCCAGCAGAACCTGGGCCGCCGCGAGACCTACGGCGAGTGGACGAACGTCTGGTGGGCGAAGACGGACGACGACAGCGGCAACACGAACGTGTACGTCAGCGACGTCTACCTCAAGGGCGGCGACAACGACCAGCCGGTGCCCGGACTCCCGGTCTGCTGAGGCCGTACTCCGGGCCGCGCCGGTCCGCTACGGCCGCCCGTCCCGCCGTACGTACCGCTCCAGACCGGAAGCCGTCGTCCGCTTCTCCTCGGCGAACAACCGCGTCCCCCGGGCGCACAGCGCCCGGTCACCCTGTGCCCGGGCGCAGAACTCCTCGGGCGTGACACCGAACAGCTCCCTCAGCCCCGCCGACTCGACGAGAAGCTCGGTGAGCAGCGCACGCTCGCCGGGATGCCCGCGCGGCGCCCCGTCGCCGTTGTGGAGGACGCCCCGCCGGTTGACGTAGATCCAGGCGCTGTCGAGGACCTCTCCCGACTCCAGCTCGACACGGAAGCCGGACGACGGGAGCCGTACGCGGTCGTACGCGCCCGTCGGGGAACCGACACCCTCGCTGGCGTCGACGACGGCGAGCTGGGCGGGGTCCAGCCAGGTGACGAAGAGCTCGCGGGTGCGGCCGGGCGCGTGGAAGGGCGAGGCGGACACGTATCCCGCCAGGCTGATGTGGGCGGAGACACCGGCCTCGATGCCCGTGACCCGTGCCTTCACCAGGGGGATCGTGCACGGCACCCCGTGCTCCGCCATCTTGTGCACGAGCTGCGCGGGGCAGGCGTTGGAGCCGACGGAGAGGACGGGGACGCGGGCTTCGTACACCGCGTCGGTGAGGGGAAGCAGCCGGTTGCCGTCGAGGAGTCCGGACTCCGTCGGCCATGCGCCGGGGTAGCTCAGCGGGTCCTCGCGTGGCGCCACGGCGAGGCCGAGCGCGGCGAGCGTACGAGGGTCCGTGTCGGTCATGGGTCAGTCCGCGGGCGGGAGTTCGCCGGAGCCGCGGGTGATCAGGCGGGTGGGCAGTTCGATGCGCTCCGGTGTGAGGAGGGTGCCGTCGAGCTGGCGGAAGAGGCGTTCGGCGGCGGTGCGGCCCATTTGTGCGGCGTCCTGCGCGACGACCGTGACGCCCGGCTGGAGGAGGTCGGCCAGCTCGAAGTCGTCGAAGCCGACGAGGGCGACCGGGCGGGAGTGCTCGGCGAGGACGCGTACCACCGTGACGGTCACCCGGTTGTTGCCCGCGAAGACCGCGGTGACCGGCGCGGGGCCCGAGAGCATGTCCTCGGCGGCGCGGCGCACTCGCTGGGGGTCGGTGACGCCGAGGGACATCCAGGTGTCCTCGACCGGTATGCCCGCGTCCTCCATGGCCGCCCGGTAGCCGCGCAACCGCTCGGCGGCGGTATGGATGCGGGGCATGTCGCCGATGAAGCCGATCCGGCGGTGACCGTGGGCGATGAGGTGGGCGACGCCGTCGAGGGCCCCGCCGAAGCTGTCCGACAGGACGGCGTCGGCGTCGATCTTCCCGGCCGGGCGGTCCACGAACACCGTGGCGACGCCCGCCTTGAGCTCGGGCTCCAGGTAGCGGTGGTCGTCACCGGCCGGAATGACGACGAGGCCGTCCACCCGGCGTGCGCACAACGCCAGCACCAGTTCCTGCTCGCGGTCGGGGTCCTCGGCGCTGGAACCGTTGATCAGCAGGGACCCATGGGCGCGGGACACTTCCTCGACCGCGCGGCTGAGCGGGCCGTAGAACGGGTCCGCGAGGTCCTCCAGGACCAGGCCGATGCTGGCGGTACGGCCCTTGCGCAGCACCCGGGCGCTGTCGTTGCGGCGGAAGCCCAGCGCGTCGATCGCCTCCTGGACCCGGCGCTCGGTGTCCGGAGTGACGCCCGGCTCGCCGTTGACCACCCGGGACACCGTCTTGAGGCCCACGCCGGCATGTGCCGCGACGTCCTTCATCGTCGGACGGTTGCCGTAGCGGGCCCCGGAGAGGCGGTCTGTGAGGCGGTCTGCTCGTCGGGCGGTCTCGGCCACGATGCGCTGTCCTGTCCTGTCGGCCACGGGGCTGTGTGCGTCTTGCCGTGCTGATGAAGATATGCGGAGATGTGGCGTCGAGCATAGAGCCTGGACAACGTTGTCACGGCCGGGAGAGACTGTCCACCACATTCTCCGGCCTGCGCCCCCCACCAGGCGAGCATCGTGCTGCCGGTTTTCCGGCCGGAGATCCGGCCGCCGTCGACGCGAGGGCCGGGAATTCCGGGTACCGCTGACGGACGGGGCCCGGACGGACACAGCGGCGGGAGAACTGACTCTGATGCACACCGACCTCGTGGCCGCGCTCGACATCGGCGGCACCAAGATCGCCGGAGCGCTGGTGGACGGTCACGGCCGGATACTGGTGCGCGCGCAGCGCCCGACGCCGGCTCAGGAGGACGGCGACACCGTGATGCGGGCCGTCGACGACGTCATCGGCGAACTGACGGCCACCCCGCTGTGGAGCAGGGCGGCGGCGGTCGGCATCGGCAGCGCGGGCCCGGTGGACGCCTCCGCGGGCACGGTGAGCCCGGTCAACGTGCCCGGCTGGCGCGGCTACCCGCTGGTCGCCCGGGTCAGGGCCGCCACGGACGGGCTCCCCGTCGAGCTGATCGGCGACGGCGTGGCGATCACGGCCGCCGAGCACTGGCAGGGCGCGGCCCGCGGCCACGACAACGCGCTCTGCATGGTCGTGTCCACGGGCGTCGGCGGCGGCCTCGTGCTGGGCGGGCGACTGCACCCGGGCCCCACCGGCAACGCGGGCCACATCGGGCACATCAGCGTCGACCTCGACGGCGACCAGTGCCCCTGTGGCTCCCGGGGCTGTGTGGAGCGCATCGCCAGCGGCCCCAACATCGCCCGCCGCGCCCTGGACGGCGGCTGGCGGCCCGGCCCCGACGGCGACACCTCGGCCGCCGCGGTGGCCGCCGCCGCCCGAGCCGGTGACCCGGTCGCCGTGGCGTCCTTCGAGCGGGCCGCCCAGGCGCTGGCGGCGGGCATAGCGGCCACCGCGACCCTCGTCGAGATCGACATCGCCGTCATCGGCGGGGGAGTGGGCAAGGCCGGCGACGTCCTCTTTGCCCCGCTGCGCGCGGCCCTGAAGGACTACGCGACGCTGTCCTTCGTACAGGGCTTGACGATCACGCCCGCGCAGATGGGCACGGACGCGGGGCTGGTGGGCGCGGCAGCCGCGGCGCTGGCACGGAAGCCGAGCGCCACGGTGGCGTAACCGGGGCGACGGCAGCCGGTGTGTGCCTGCCTCCCGCCCCGTTCCCGTGGTCCGAGGCGATCCCGTCCCCCGCCGTCCGTGACGACGCGGGACACCACCCGCGCACCGCTCACGTCGGCCGACACCGGCTGCGCGGACGGGGCGTCCGTCGGCGCGTCGGTCGAGGCGACCGTCGTACCGTCGCTCCGGATTGTCGTGGTGGAAGGGAAGGGGTGCGTGCGGATTGGCGCGGGGTGGGCCGTGACCCTCGTCCGGTTTCGCAGTTGGACGGGGCATGAAGAAGCGCAGCATGCTCGCCATCGCCTCCCTGGCCACCGGGTTCGTCGTCGCGGCGGTCACCCCGTCCCACGGTCTCGACGCCGACGCCCTCGCCAAGACCGACGCCCTCGGCGGCCTGGGAATTCAGGACACCCTCGGCACCCTCGACAAGACGGTCGCCAGCGACAGCCTGGCCGTCGACGAGAACGCCCTGGGCGGTGAGGGGGGCCGGAGCAGCCGGAACGGCTGACGGCTCCCGCAAGCGGCGCCGGGTTCCCCACCGGGTGGTGGGGAACCCGGCGCCGTACGTTCAGCTCCCCTCATCAGGGGCTGGTTTCCGTGGCAGGGTGGAGCGGGCAAGCCACAGGGGGCCCAACAGAAGAGGGGGAACCGTGATCGTCTGGATCAACGGTGCGTTCGGTGCGGGGAAGACCACCACCGCACGGGAACTGATCGAACTGATCCCGAACAGCACGCTCTTCGACCCGGAGGTCATCGGCGGCGCGCTCACACACCTGCTGCCCGCCAAGCACCTCGCCGAGGTCGGCGACTTCCAGGACCTGCCGAGCTGGCGCAGGCTCGTCGTCGACACCGCGGCCGCCCTGCTCGCCGAGCTCGGCGGCACGCTCGTCGTCCCGATGACCCTGCTGCGCCAGGACTACCGCGACGAGATCTTCGGCGGCCTCGCCGCGCGCCGTATCCCTGTCCGCCATGTGCTCCTCGCCCCGGCCGAAACGATCCTGCGTGAGCGAATAGCCGGCCGGGAGATACCCCCGGACCTCCCCGACGGCGAGATGCGCGTGCGCCAGTGGGCGTACGACCACATCGAGCCCTACCGCACCGCCCTGGGCGGCTGGCTCACCGCCGATGCCCACCTCGTCGACACCAGCACCCTCACCGCGTACGAGACCGCCCGGCGCGTCGCCGACGCCGTACGCACCGGAGAAGCCCCCGTGTGCGACATCGTGCAGACCCCCGAACCCACCGCCGAGACCCTGGCGGCGGGAGTTCTGCTGTTCGACGAGCACGACCGCGTGCTGCTCGTCGACCCCACGTACAAGGCGGGCTGGGAGTTCCCCGGCGGCGTCGTCGAACCCGGTGAGGCACCCGCCCGGGCGGGCGTGCGCGAGGTCGCCGAGGAGACCGGCATCCACCTCGACGCCGTACTCCGGCTCCTCGTCGTCGACTGGGAACCGCCCGCGCCCCCGGGATACGGCGGCCTGCGCCTCCTCTACGACGGCGGCCGCCTCGACACCACCGGCGGCCAGCGACCGGTCCTCCCCGGCCCCGAACTGCGCGACTGGCGCTTCGTCACCGAGGAGGAGGCCGCCGAACTGCTCCCGCCCGTGCGGTACGAACGGCTGCGGTGGGCGCTGCGGGCACGGGAGCGGGGAGCCGCGCTCTACCTGGAAGCCGGTGTGCCGGTGCAGTGACCGTGACGCGCTCAGCTCGCCGCGTAGTTGCGCAGGAACAGCGCCTCCGCCACCGACAGGCGCTCCAACTCCTGAGGGGACACGCTCTCGTTGACCGCGTGGATCCGGGCCTCCGGCTCGCTCAGGCCGATGAGGAGGATCTCGGCGGCCGGGTAGAGGGAGGCGAGGGTGTTGCACAGGGGGATGGAACCGCCCTGGCCCGCGTACTGCATCTGCCGGCCCGGGTAGGCGACGGCCATCGCCGCCGCCATCGCCTCGTACGCCGGGCTGGAGGTGTCGGCGCGGAACGCCTGGCCCTGGCCGACGTGTTCGCAGCTCACCCGGGCGCCCCACGGAGTGTGGGCCTCCAGATGGGTCTGGAGGAGCTTGGTCGCCCCGGCCGCGTCCACGCCCGGCGGGACCCGCAGGCTGATCAGCGCCCGGGCGCTCGCCTGCACCGACGGGGTCGCGCCGACGACCGGCGGGGAGTCGATGCCGAGCACGGTGACGGCCGGGCGCGCCCAGATGCGGTCGGCGACGGTGCCGGAGCCGATGAGGCCGACGCCGTCGAGCACCTTGGCGTCCTCGCGGAACTGCGCCTCGTCGTAACTCAGGCCGTCCCAGGACGCGTCACCGGTGAGCCCGTCGACGGTCGTCGAACCGTCCTCGGCGCGCAGTGAGTCCAGTACACGGATCAGGGCGGCCAGCGCGTCGGGGGCGGCGCCGCCGAACTGGCCCGAGTGCAGGTTGCCTTCGAGGGTGTCGATCCGGACGCGCATCATGGTCATGCCGCGCAGCGTCGAGGTGACCGTGGGCAGGCCGACGCGGAAGTTGCCGGCGTCGCCGATGACTATGGTGTCGGCGGCGAGCAGCTCCGGGTGCTGCTCGGCGTAGCGCTCCAGGCCGCCCGTGCCCTGCGCCTCCGAACCCTCGGCGATCACCTTGACGGTGACGGGCACGCCGCCGTTCGCCTTGAGCGCGCGCAGCGCGAGCAGATGCATGATCACGCCGCCCTTGCAGTCGGCCGCGCCCCGCCCGTACCAGCGGCCGTCCCGCTCGGTCAACTCGAACGGCGGCGTGACCCAGGCGGCCTCGTCCAGCGGCGGCTGCACGTCGTAGTGGGCGTAGAGGAGGACGGTCTTCGCGCCCTCGGGGCCGGGCAGACAGCCGTAGACGGACTGTGTGCCGTCCGGGGTGTCGAGCAGGGCCACGTCCTGGAACCCCTCGGCGCGCAGGGCGTCGGCGATCCAGTTCGCGGCGGCCTCGCTCTCGCTCCTGGGGTACTGGTCGAAGTCCGCCACCGATGTGAAGGCCACCAGTTCGGTGAGCTCCTCCTTCGCCCTCGGCATCAGCGAGGCGATGGTCCCGGCGACCGGGTTCGACGACATGGGCACGCTCCTTGTGGGTGCGACGTTGTGGCTGTGGGTACTTCTGGTTGCTTCTGGTCGCTTCTGGGTACGAGGGTGCGTACGCGCGTTCTGATGTGGGGCGTACGCCGCCGATCCTCCCACAGCGGACTGCGGCGAAGCCCGCCCGTAGGATGCGTGAGACAGATGCGGCAGGCGGCTGGAGCGGGAGCAGTAGACCATCGTGAGCAGCGAGAACTCTTCGGCGGACGACGTGCGGCGGGTGTGGGACGTCGTCGTGGTGGGCGCGGGACCCGCGGGGGCCTCGGCCGCCTACGCGGCGGCGGTCACGGGGCGGCGCGTGCTGTTGCTGGAGAAGGCGGAGCTGCCCCGCTACAAGACGTGCGGCGGCGGCATCATCGGCCCCTCGCGCGATTCGCTGCCCCCCGGCTTCGATCTGCCGTTCAAGGACCGGGTGCACGCGGTCACGTTCTCGAACAACGGGCGCTTCACCCGCACCCGCCGTTCCAAGCAGATGCTGTTCGGGCTGATCAATCGGCCCGAGTTCGACCAGCAGCTCGTCGAGCACGCGCAGAAGGCGGGCGCCGACCTGCGGACCGGCGTCACGGTCTCACGCGTCGAACAGCACGGGTCGGTCGTACCGGACCGGCGCACGGTCGCCGTCGTCCTGCAGGGTGGCGAGACCCTGTTCGCGCGGGCCGTCGTCGGCGCGGACGGCAGCGCCAGCCGCATAGGGGCGCATGTCGGCGTGAAGGTCGACCAGGTCGACCTCGGCCTGGAGGCGGAGATCCCGGTGCCGGAGACCGTCGCCGAGGACTGGCAGGGACGGGTGCTCATCGACTGGGGTCCGATGCCCGGGAGTTACGGGTGGGTCTTCCCCAAGGGCGACACGCTCACCGTCGGCGTGATCTCCGCACGCGGTGAAGGCGCCGCGACCAAGCGGTATCTGGAGGACTTCGTCGGACGGCTCGGCCTCGCCGGCTTCGAACCGAGCGTCTCCTCCGGGCACTTGACGCGGTGCCGGGCCGACGACTCGCCGTTGTCCCGGGGGCGGGTGCTGGTGTGCGGCGACGCGGCGGGCCTGCTGGAGCCGTGGACGCGGGAGGGTATTTCGTTCGCGCTGCGGTCGGGGCGGCTCGCGGGGGAGTGGGCCGTGCGGATCGCCGAGGCCCACGACGCGGTGGACACGCGGCGGCAGGCCCTGAACTACGCGTTCGCGATCAAGGCGGGGCTGGGCGTCGAGATGAGCGTCGGCAAGCGGCTGCTGACGGCCTTCGAACGGCGCCCCGGTCTCTTCCACGCGGCCCTGACCGGCTTCCGTCCCGCCTGGAAGGCCTTCATGGACATCACCCGCGGCTCGACGTCCCTGGGCGAGATCGTCCGTACCCATCCGATGGCCGGACGCGCCCTGACCGCGTTCGACCGGTAGACGGCAGCGACCCGAGGAGCGGCGGGGACGGTCACGTGGTCACTCGTGGTCACTTGACCGTGATCCCGAAGACCGGGTGGTCGGGAGCGGCCGCGATCAGTTCCTCGTCGCTGGACTTGGCCGTGACGCCGTTGAAGTACTGGTTGACCTCCCAGCCCCACTTCTCCAGATAGGTGCGCAGGACCGGGAGCTTCTCCTCGTCGGGAAGCTCCACCGCGGTGAACTCGCGGACCTTGCGTCCGGCACGCAGCTCCCCGCCGCCGGCGACCCGCATGTTGCGCACCCACTGGGAGTGGCCGCGGGCCGAGACGAGGTACCGCGTGCCCTCGTAGGTGTGCGGGTTGACCGGGATGCGCTGCATCTGCCCGCTCTTGCGGCCGCGTACGGACATCTCGGCCGTGCCGGCGATGCTGATCCCGTGCCGGGCGAGCCAGCCGATGACGCTGTTGAGGCGGACGTTCAGCGGGCTGCCCTTGAGGTAGTACGGCGATGACGACGACATGGTGACTCCCACGGTTCGAAGAGTTTGAGAGAGCACTGCTCTCGCTTGAGAGCAGTGTGCGCGAGATCGTTGATCAAAAGCAAGAGCAGTGCTCTCTTTTTTGTTCGATGCTCTCTTTTGTGTGCACCGCTCTCGACGTATGGCAGACTGCTCCGCATGAGCACCACACAAGGAGCCCGCGCCCGCGCCCGGATGGAAGTGACCGCCGCGATCAAGGACGAGGCGCGCGGACAACTCGCCGCCGAGGGCGCCGCCAAGCTGTCACTGCGTGCCGTGGCGCGTGAACTCGGTATGGCCTCCTCCGCGCTCTACCGCTACTTCCCCAGCCGCGACGACCTGCTCACCGCGCTCATCATCGACGCCTACGACTCCCTCGGCGAGGCCGCCGAAGCCGCGCACGCCCAGGTCACCGACTCGGCGCCCGCGCGGCAGTGGACCGCGGTGTGCGAGGCGGTGCGGGCGTGGGCCCTGGGACATCCGCACGAGTACGCGTTGATCTACGGTTCGCCCGTGCCCGGGTACGTCGCGCCGGAGACGACCGTGCCCGCCGCCTCGCGGGTCGGGCAGTTGCTGATCCGGATCGTGCGGGAGGCACACCGGGGCAAGGGGGTGGCCCAGTGGAAGCTGCCCGCCGAACTCGCGCCGGAGGCGCGGCGGATGGCCGAGGACCTCGCCCCCGATCTGCCGCCGGCGGTGGTCGTGGTGCTCGTGCAGGCGTGGGCGCAGTTGTACGGGCTGGTCAACTTCGAGCTGTTCGGGCAGTTCCACCGTGTCGTCGAGGACCGCGAGACGTTCTTCCGGCACGCTGCCGACCAACTCGCCCACCACGTCGGCCTGGTGTTCCCCCAGCCCACCGGCACGGGCACCGTCGGCAAGGCGGGGTCCTGACGCGGGACCCGGGCACGCGGTGAGCGCGGCGCAGCGCGGCGCGGACCCCGGGCCCGGGTATCGCACGCCCATGGCCACGGCAAGCCGCTCCTCCAGGACGATGAGCCGCTTCTCGGCCCCGGCGCACAGCCGCTCCACCGCCGGGTACGGCGCGGGCACCCGGGCCGTACCCGGACCTCTCGCGCTGGAGCTCACCCGGCACCAAGCAGGTCCGTGGCACGGGCGACGACCCGCCCGAGCACCGCGGCACCGGCAACCCCGCCCTCGCCCGGGAACCGGCGAGGGCGTACTTCGCGGGGAGTACGTGTGATCACCTCGCTCGGCCGACGCCGTGGGCGGCCCGTGGCGTCTAGCGTGGCCAGTATGGAAGAGCAGCGCAGGACGTGGGGCGGGCCACCCTGGCGAAACCCGCCGTGGGGCGGGCCGCCGCCCTGGTGGAACCCGCCCGCCGGGGACGGCGCAGGTCCCCGATGGCCATGGCGCTCCACCGCACTGCTCACCGCCTTCGTGCTGATCGGCTCGAACTTCGCCGCCGAGGCTCAAGCGGGCGAGCGCGCCTCCCTCGACGTCTTCGCGCGACTTCTGCTGCTCGTGGGCGCGGGCCAGCTGCTGTGGCGGCAGCGGCATCCGGTGCTCGTCGCGTTCGGCACGGCCGCGACCGCCATGATCTATCTGGGCGCCGGGTATCCGTACGGGCCGGTGTTCCTGGCCGTGGCCCTGGGCTGTTTCAGCGCGATCGTCGCCGGGCACCGCGGGGCCGCGTGGGCGGCGGTCGGCATGCTGTGGGCGGGGCACGTGCTGGTGGCGCACTGGCTGTACCGGTGGCTGCCGCCGTCCGGGGACTCCGCCGCGTCCTGGGGGCAGGAGGGCGTGGTCGCCGCCTGGATCGCGGCGATCGTCGCGCTTTCGGAACTCGCCCGCGTGCGCCGGGAGCAGTGGGCCCGCGAGCGCGAGGAGCAGGCGCAGGCCGCGCGGCGACGCGCCGACGAGGAGCGGCTGCGGATCGCCCGCGAACTCCACGACGTCCTCGCGCACAGCATCTCGGTGATCAACGTCCAGGCGGGCGTCGGCCTCGCGCTCCTCGACACCGACCCGAAGCAGGCCCGCACCGCGCTCACCACCATCAAGGCGGCCAGCAAAGAGGCGCTGGGGGAGGTCCGCCAGGTGCTCGACACGCTACGCGCCCCCGGCGACGTCCCGCGCGCCCCGGCACCGGGACTCGACCGGCTCCCCGAGCTCGTCGAGCAGGCGGCGGGGGCGGGCTTGACCGTCGAGGTCGACGGCGAGGCCCCGACGCTCCCTCCCGGGACCGACCTGGCCGCTTTCCGTATCGTCCAGGAGGCCCTCACCAACGTCGTACGGCACTCGGGATCGCGGCACGCGCGCGTGCGGATCGCGTACGACGACGGTGACAGCGCGGGCGGCGGACTGCGGCTGCGGATCGACGACGACGGGCCCGCGACCGGAGCGGACGCGGGCGGCAGCGGCAACGGACTCGCCGGGATGCGGGAGCGGGCCGCCGCACTGGGTGGCACGATCGAGGCGGGGCCACGCCGCGACGGAGGGTTCCGGGTGCTCGCCGTGCTGCCACTGAAGCCGCAGAAGCCGAAGGTCAAGGAGGACCTGTGATCCGCGTACTGCTCGCCGACGACCAGTCTTTGGTCAGGGCAGGCTTCAAGGCGCTGCTCGACGCGCAGTCGGACATCGAGGTGGCCGGGGAGGCCGCCGACGGTGAGGAAGCGCTGCGCACCGTGCGCGAACTGCGCCCGGACGTCGTCCTGATGGACATCCGTATGCCGCTGCTCGACGGCCTGGCCGCGACCCGCAGGATCACCGACGACGAGGCCCTGAAGGACGTCAAGGTGGTCATGCTGACCACCTTCGAACTCGACGAGTACGTTTTCGAGGCGATCCGCTCCGGGGCCTCCGGTTTCCTCGTCAAGGACACCGAGCCGGACGAACTCCTGCGCGCCGTAAGGGCGGTGGTCGAGGGCGACGCGCTGCTCTCGCCGGGAGTGACCCGTCGGCTGATCTCCGAGTTCGCGGTCCGCTCCAAGGAGCCCGAGTCCGCCGCCTCGCTCGCCGAACTCACCGAGCGGGAACGGGAGGTGATGGCCCTCGTCGGCATCGGCCTGTCCAACGAGGAGATCGCCCGCCGTCTCGTCGTCAGCCCGCTGACCGCCAAGACGCACGTGAGCCGCACGATGGTGAAGCTGGGCGCCCGCGACCGGGCCCAACTGGTGGTTCTCGCCTACGAGTCGGGGTTGGTGCGGCCGGGCTGGCTGGGCTGAGGCCCCCGATGGAAGCGGACCAGCACACTCACCGTCCGTGCGAGGAACAGAACGGGCGCCAGCACCAGGCCCGTACGCAGCAGGAAGTCGCCCACGGCATCCGGTAGTTCGAACAGCAGCGCCGGACCCGCGACCGCCCCGAAGACGACCGCCGCCGCGAACGCCGCGCTGCACAGCGCGTATCCGATCTCGACGGTGATCGCGTCCCGTTGGGTCTGCGTACGTCGTCCCCCGTTGATGGTCATACCGGCAGTCTCACAGACGTGCGCCCGGCGGGACAACGAACCGCGCCGGGCGCACACTTGGGAGGTGTCCCCCTTGTTCGGACTGCCGCGTACGGCGGGTGCGTACGCGCGTGAGGGAGATCAGCAGCCCCACGATGGCGATGCCCGCCTGCCGGCGGGCGGCTCGGGCCGGTGACGGGGCGGTCAGTGACGGGGGCGGGCCCGCACGGCGACGGGGGCGGTCCGCTCAGCCCCAGATGATGCCGGACTTCTCCTGCCACAGCGCGGCGAGCGCGGTGTCGCCCGTGACGGTCGGGAACGGCAGCCGGTTCCAGAGTGCCGGGTACAGCCGAGCCGCCGGACCGGCCACCTCGCAGTCGGCGTCCGCCGTCCCGCCCCGTTCGCTCACGGGCGGTTCGGGCGACAGGCATACGGTCCACACGGCGTCCGTGTCCGTCGCCCGCACCCTCAGCACGCGTGGCTCCTCCGTACGTACCCGGCTCTTCCCGCGCACATGGAAGGCGAGGAGGAGTTCGTCGATGCCGTCCACCGCGAAGTCCACGGCGGTCTCGCCGGGCGTTCCGCCGCGTGCGGACTCCGCGTCGATGCGGTGGACGGCCGTTTCGTGCGCCTGCCGCCGCGCCCAGAAGGCCAGTGGGGAGGGCGCGGGCAGGAAGGTCCAGCAGGCCACGTCGGTCGGGGCGTTGGCCAGGGTGTCGACCAGCCGGCGATGACCCTGCCGGAACCAGTCCAGGAGTTCGGCGCCGTCGAGGTCCGGCTCGCTCCCGCTCGGTTGGTACGACGTGTGTCCCTCGGCGACGAACGCCCTGGCCCAGCGGTGCACCGTCCCCGTATGCCGCAGTAGATCACGCACCTGCCAGCCGGGGCAGGTCGGCACCTTGGCGTCGGTACCGGCCTGCTCGGCGGCGACGGCCAGCAGTCGGCCCTCCCTGTCCAGGCTTTGAATGTGCTCGGCAATCTCCATGAGGGGAGTGTGCCGGATGGAGCGCGCTCGAAGGGGAGGGACCGGGGGAGACCCGGGGAAAGGGGAGACCCGGGGAAAGGGGAGACCTGGGGAAAGGCAAGACGGCGGCCGGACCGTCCCGCCGTAAACGAGCCGTCAAGGAGCCGTTCGTATCCGGCCGTTGTCGTGCGGCTCCTGTTCCGGCTCGTGGTCCGCCAGCCATTCGGCGATGGTGCGGGCGATGGGCTGGCCCGTCTCGATCTCCACGAACCCGAACTGGCCCGACTGGTTGCACTCCAGGAACCACCAGATCCCGTCGGCGTCCTCCGCGAAGTCGAAGGCTCCGTAGGCGAGTCCGGCATCCCGCAGGTACGTCCGCACGGCCGCGGCGGTACGTGGCGGGACGTCGACGGGGCGCCAGGGCGAGGCGGAGCGGGCGAAGCGGACGTCCACCTCGTTCGGGTCCGCGTCCGGCGCGATCGCCTTGCGGGCGGCCAGGACGTGGTCGCCGACGGCGGTGAGGCGGATGTCGGCGCGCTTGGCGATCCGCCGTTGCAGCAGGGTCGGACCGAAGGCCACGGCGGTGAAGTCCGCGTCGGGTGCGATACGGCTGGTCGGCACCGCCCTGGGGGGTTCCTGGGGGTGCGTGCCGGAGACGGGCTTGACTACCAGGTCGGGGTAGCGCTCCGCGAAGTCGCGGGCGGCCTGCGGGAAGGTCGTGATCAGCGTGGCCGGCACGGGCAGCCCGCTGCGCTGGGCGTGGTGGAGCTGCCAGGGCTTGTGACGGGCGCGCCGGGCCGCGTCCGGATGGTTCATCCAGCGGGCGCGGGTGGCGCGCAGCATGCCGTACAGCGCCTGCGCGGACTCCTCGGTCAGCCAGGCGGACTGCTCGGCGGCCCGGGTGGCCGGAACGCCCGGCCTGCGCACCCAGATCGAGCGCAGGCCGCTCATACTCACCAGGCGTCCGCCGGCGGACAGATGCCCGTGGAAGACGCCGTGCACGTACTCGCCGGAGAGAGCGACACCTCCGGGCAGGTCGGCGGGATCGAGCCGGACCACCGGGACGCCGGTCCTGTTGAGCTCGGCCACCACCATGTCAGCCGTTACATCCTGTTCGCTCGTCAGGACAAGAACGGTCATTGTCGGGGGTCCGTGTTCAGTCGTCGAAGTGTGTCTTCGATCCCGCGGTGGAGGTGGTGGCCCCCAACTCCCGCAACAGGGCGTAGTCGTGGGCCGCTATCCGTCCGTCGGCGAGCACGTTCAACTGCAGTCCGGAGTCATAGATATACGGAGCGCTGACCTCCAACTGCTCAGCGGGGCGAGCATAGTTGAGCGCGAACAGTCGCATCGTCTCTCCTCGTTCGGGGCCAACCGGTCAAGCGGATAGTGACGCTCCGACGTCACACCCGACGGCCGGGCCGCTCTCCTTCCAGGGAGTTATACGAATCGAACGGCTGAATGGTTGCCTCACGCTGTGTAATCGTGACAACGACCTCGCCGCTCTCCTGTCCCACCTGCCCCATCCGTACGCCGGACTCCCGTGACATCGATGCCAAGTCCGCGCGCGCCCGGGTCAGTTCACGGCGGCCCGCCGGGTCCCGAACCCGACGAGGGCGGCCACGCCCGCCAGTGCCGCCACGCTGGTCAGAGTGCGCGGGCTGATGCCGGGCAGGCCGTCGCGCAGCTCGGTGAAGCGGTGGGGCCCTCGCAGGAGCTCGCGCACGATCAGGGTGGCCCACGGCCCGTTGAGCAGGGCGAGGAACCGGGCGACACCGCACTCGGGAAGGCAGGGATTGGTCACTCTTTTTGAGAGAGCCATTCTCGCCGCGCTCCTCGGCGCCGCCTGAGGCTTTGCCCGTCAGGCCGGGCGTGCTCCCCGCACGAGTTGCTCGACTGCGGTCTCCACGAGGCCGTCGAGCAGCTCCGGTTTGACCATGTCGCCGTTGATCAGCATGGCGATGCCCTGCATCGTGGCGAACAGGACGATGCCTACCCGCTCGGGGTCGCCGGCGGCGAGTTCCCCCGCTGTCTGCCCCTGGGCGATTAGCTCGTACATCAGCGTGAAGGCCGGGCCGGCCGCCGCCACCACGCGGTCGGCGCCCGGCCGGTGCTTGCTGGTGAACATCAACTCGAGCAGCGCCGCGTCCTCGGTGGCGAATCGGATGTACGCCGCCAGGGTGGCCCGCAGGCGCGGCGCGAAGTCGTCTCCCGCTTCGGCGAACGCCACACGCAGTTGCGCGTTCATGCGCTCGAAGCCCGCCTCGGCCAGGGCGTCGAGCAGGGCCTGCCGGTCCGGGAAGTGGCGCCGCGGGGCAGCATGGCTGACACCTATTTCCCGGGCCAGCTCGCGCAGGGAGAGCTGCTCCACGCCGTGCTCGCGCAGGCTGCGTTCGGCGGCGGCGAGCAGGGCCGAGTGGAGTTGCCCGTGGTGGTAGGGCCGCTTGTTCATTTCCGGCACGGTCGGATCTTATGCGATCTTGTCGTCATTGACGACATTGTTGTCGGCGCCTACATTGTTGCTCATGTCTACATTTTCCTTCGCGGATGTCCCCGCCATGACAGGCCGCACCGTCATCGTCACCGGCGCGAACAGCGGCATCGGCCGCGCCACCGCCCGCGCGCTCGCGGCCCGGGGAGCGCGCATCGTGCTGGCCGTGCGAGACCTCGCCAAGGGCCACGAGGCTGCCGCGACGATGTCCGGCGACCCCGAGGTCCGCCGACTCGACCTCGCCGACCTCGCCTCGGTCCGCGCGTTCGCCGATGACTTCGACGAGCCCGTCGACCTACTCATCAACAACGCGGGCCTGATGAACCCACCGCTCGGCCGCACCGACGAAGGCTTCGAGCTGTAGTTCGGCACCAATCACCTGGGGCACTTCGCGTTGACCAATCTGCTCCTGCCACGGATCAGAGAGCGGGTGGTCACCATCTCCTCCAACGGTCACAAAATGGGCTCGATCGACTTCGAAGACCTCAACTGGGAGCGCCGACGGTACCGGGGGACGGCGGCGTACGGGCAGTCGAAGCTCGCCAACCTGCTGTTCACCGCCGAACTGCAACGCCGACTCACCGAGGTCGGCTCGCCGGTGCTCGCGACCGCCGCGCACCCCGGCGTGGCGGCCACGGACCTCCTGCGCCTGCCAGGCAAGCGACCCCGGATCGAGTCGTTCCAGCGGAGGATCCTGAACCTGTTCGCCCAGAGCGACGACGACGGCGCGCTGCCCACCCTGTACGCGGCCGCGGCGGACATCCCGGGCAACAGCTATGCCGGCCCGAGCGGCTTCCTGCAGGCTCACGGCGCGCCGAAGCTGGTCGGCCGCTCGAGAAGCGCCCGCGACAGCGACTTCGCACGCCGCTTGTGGACGGTCTCCGAGCAGCTCACCGGCGTCACCTTCCCGCTGGCCGACACCGTCAGGTGACGCGCCGCTCCCAGCCCTCAGCCTTTTGCAACACGGCCTGACTGAGCATTTGGTCCGCTGATTTGCGTTTGATCCCGGGTCAGGTTCCGCGCCGGCTCAGGGTGGCTTCGCCGGTGAGGCGTCGGGTCATCAGATCGGTCATGGTCAGGTGGATCACGGCTTCGGAGCGATGCGGGTGCGCCTCGTAGCCGCGGGCGAGTCTGCGGTGCTGCACGAGCCGGCCGATACTCCGCTCAATGGTCCACCGTCGCGGAATCACCGTGAACCCCTTGGCGCCCGGCGGGCGTTGGACGGGGTGGACGTCGATGCCGCGGCGGGCGCCGTGGTCGATGGCGGCGATGCAGGACAGCAGGTGCACGCCGACTGCGGTGTCGGAGACGCTCGCGAGGCGACCATGACGGTCAGTAGCAGACAGAGTGTCATGGCGGGGCGTCCTCTCCGGGTCCTGTCCGGCCGGGGCGCCGGAATCACCTCGTAGAACATCACGGAAGTTTTGGATATTTTCCGTGAGGATAGAGAGGATGGTGTGTCACGCCGGGGTGCCGTGGCGCCGGGCGTAGGCGCGGGCGGCGCGGACGCGGTCGCCGCAACGGGTGCAGCACCAGTGGCGTCGGCCGTGGGTGCGCAGGAGGAACCGGTCGCAGGGTGCGGAGCCGCAGGCGGCGAGGAGGTCGACGTCCGGGCCGGTGAGCAAGTCGGCGGCGTCGGCGGCCAGGGTCGCCAGTGCGTGGTTCACGGCCTGGTCGGTGGGGTGCGCATGAACACGGCGCAGCCCCTGCGCCCCGTCCCAGGCGAGCAGGGGCGCCGTGGGTACGGCCGTGAGCGCCTCGTTCACCGCTTGCAGGGACTCTCTGGGTGGTGTGCCGCCGTCGACGCGCGAGGCGAACAAGGTGCGAATGTGGCCGCGCAGGGTGCGCATCCGCCGGGCGCACGCCTCGTACAGCTGCACGTCCGGGGTGGTCAGGTCGTGGGCGGCGAGCCAGTACATGGCGGATTCGGGGGCGGCGAGCAGGTCGTAGCTCTGGCCGGCGGGCAGGGTCGCGGCGGTGTCGGCGAAGTCGAGCGAGCGGTGCCGGTCGGCGCCCGGGGTCGGGGGGAGGGCGGCCTGTGCGGCGGCGGCCAGGGTTTCATCCACGTTCTCATGGTAGCGCTTGCGCTTTTCCGTGATCCCTGCCTACCGTGACATCACGGCAACTAGAAAATGTTTCCGTGAGAAATGAGGAGTGATGAGCATGTCCCAGCACGACGCCCAGCAGTTCCCGGTCCGCGTCTTCGGCGGTCCCACCGCCCTGTTCGAGTACGGCGGCCTGTGCTTCCTGACCGACCCGACCTTCGACGGTCCCGGCGACTACCAGGTGCCGAACGGCCCGGTCCTGACCAAGACCGCGCCCTCCACCGGCACCCCTGCCGATCTCGGACGCGTCGATGTGGTGCTGCTCTCTCACGACGAGCACGCCGACAACCTCGATGACTCCGGCCGGGCCCTGCTCGCTGATGTCCCGCTCACGCTGACCACCCCCGGTGGCGGCCGACGCCTCGGGCAGAAGGCCAGGGGCCTGGCCGACTGGGAGTCCATCGAGCTGGACCGACCCGGCGGGGGCACGGTCACCGTGACCGGTGTGCCGGCCGTGCACGGGCCCGGCAAGCGTGAGGAGGTCGAACCCTTCGCCGGCGAGGTCGTCGGCTTCGTTCTGACCGGCGAGGGCCTGCCCACCGTGTACGTCAGTGGCGACAATGCCCACCTCTCCCTCGTCGAGGAGATCGCTGCACGCTTCGCTCAGATCGACACCGCCCTGCTCTTTGCCGGCGCACCCCGATTCCCCGGCATCCTCTTCGACGGCCAGTGCGTTGTCCTCGACAGCGCCCAGAGCGCCGAGGCCGCCCGCCTCCTCGGCGCCCGCCGTGTCGTGCCCGTCCATTACGACAGCTGGGCCCACTTCACCGAAGGCCGCGACGACCTGGAGGCTGTTTACGTCGCCGCCGGCCTGAGCGACCGCCTCGACTGGGGTCAGCGCGCCTGAGTCGGTTGGCCGGCTCCACCCCACCCCACCGGCAGCGCACGGTCCCGCACGCGGGACCTCCTGCCCAGGCCGGTCGGGGCCCGGCACAACACCGGGCCGCGACCGGCACCTCCCTCACGTATGCACGGCGCCCCGCCCGGCGCCGCCAATCAGAAAGGTAAGGGCAGCCATGTCCACCGAGACCAACACCGACCTCGTGCACCGCTTCTACCAGGCCCTGGAGGAGGCGGACTACTCGACGCTCACCGGCCTGTTCCACCCCGACTTCGTATTCCGCCCCAGATCGACACCCCCCGACCCGGCGCTGAGGGATTCATCGACGCGGAGAAGAAGCACGTCGAAGCCTTCCCCGGCCTCACCCTCACTGTCGTCGACACGGTCGCCGAAGGTGACAAGGTCGGCGCCTACGTCGTCGTCGAGGGCGACCAGGCCGGCGACTTCTACTGCTCCCATCCGGCCTCCGCCTCCCGGAACCCGAGTGGACAACCGGCCCGCGAGCCAAGGCCCGGTACGCCATGTGGCTGCTGCTCTCCGCCCTGATCGGTATCGCCTCCCACCTGGCATGGGACTCCTTCACCCACGGCGACGGCTTCCTGGTGACCCATCTGCAGCCGCTGCGCGCCTCGGCCCTGGGAGGTTTGACGGTCGCCCGGCTGCTGCAGTACACGAGCACCGCCTTCGGCCTGGCGGCCGTCGGCCGGCATCTTTGGCGGCGCCGGGGCCGTCTGCGCACCCACGGCGACACCGGCATCGCTGCCCGCCTGGGTCCCGTCATGCGGTGGAGCGTGGTGACTCTGCTGGTTGCGGCACCCGTGCTGGGCGGCGCCGTCAACGCCCGTGACGCCTTCAACGCCTACCGCTATGCGACCGAAGTGGACTACAGCCAACCGGCCACCGTCGACCTGGGCGACGGCGCGAGCGAGACCACCTATCCCTCCAAAACGGTCCAGGCTCCGTGGGGCACCCTCGCCGAAGGCGTGTTGACCGGGGCCGCCAAGAGAGCGGATGCCTCGTTCGCGGTCGCCCTGATCCTGTACTCCGCCGCCTGGCAGACCGTCGGTATCTCGCGCCGGCCGGCGATTGCGTTCAGCCCCGCCACCTCGCCGCAACCGACTCAGGACGGGAAGTGACGGCACTCGGCCATCGGTAGCCGCGCCTCACAGGCGGCCGGTGGTCTTCCCCGGCGCGTGCGACGTGCCGGCCTCCCCGCTGCGACGCCGGTCGGGGGACCGTAGGGGTAGGAGTCGTTGATCGAGTAGTCGGAATTCTGGGGTGTGCGGCCTTTGGTGGGCGCACGGTGTCACGGTGCGTGGCTGCGCCCGTCCCGAGGGGCGAAGGCTTCGAGAGCGTCTGCGTCGGTTGCTCGCGTGTGGAGGAAGTAGTCGGCCCACTCGGCGATTTCGGGGTAAGAGGAGTCCTGGGTGACCTGGGTGATGGCTGCCTGGATGTCGAAGGTTGTGGAGCGTAGTTCGATGCCGGGGCCCAGAAGCGCCCAGTGGGCCCCGGCCCGTCCGTAGGGCATGCCGATGCTGCCGGGGTTGATCACGAGTCGGCCGTGGGCGAGGCGGACGAACGGCATATGTGTGTGCCCGCAGACCACCGTGCGGATATCGGTGTCGAGCCCGCTGAGGACTTCTCGCCAGCGGTCGAGGCGTGAGTCGACCAGGACGACCTCTTCATCGTCCCGGGGGGTGGCGTGGCAGAACAGCACCTTCCCCAGGCCGTGTACTGGCAGAGAGAGTGATTGCGGCAGCCGGCCGAGAAGGTCGATGTGGTCTTCGCGTAGTTGTTCGGCGGCCCAGGGAGCGATCGGATCGGGGATCGAGTCGCGTTGGCCGCGGCGGTATTCGAGGAGTTCAGGGTCGGCGTTGCCGCTGATCCAGACGACGCGGTCGCCGAGAGAGGTCAGCCGGTCGAGCACCTGGGTCGGTTGCGGGCCGGCGGTGATGTCGCCGGTGAGCACGATGCGATCGGCGGCGCTCACCTCTGGTTCGGCGAGCACAGCCTCCAGAGCGGGCAGGACTCCGTGAATGTCGGACAGGACCGCTACTCGGTTCGGCATGGTCACCACTGTGGGATGAGGTCTCCTCGGACGAGGGGCCGTTCGCCTGACGCGTAGTTCTAAGGAGGTGACTGCTTCGACGCGCGTGGTCGCCGGGAGCATACTTCTTCCAGGTGCCTCCGGCCTGCGCGGCGACGGCCTCGGTGTGAACGGCGTGATAGCCGAGCATCCCCGCAACGGGCGGCACCTGGAGGACGAGTTGCCGCAGGGTGGCGGTCCGGCCATGGAGAGTAGGGATGCCCACGGCGGCGAGTCGCTTGCGCGAGGAGGGGCTTTGCTCGGCGGTGTCGACCCACGCCCGACGATTCCCGCTGAGGAGCACGCACGGCGGCATCAGGCATGGGCCAGTCGTATCCACGGCCGCTGGCACGGACCCGCGAGTGCGTCGAGGACCGCCCGAGAAGCGGGCCGCTGAGGCGCCCGGGCCTCTCGCCGGTGAGCCTCGGCTGCAGTACGGCGACACGCGGGAGTTGGACGCGACGGGCGCACTCAGACAGGGCTGCGGCAACGGGGGCTCCTTGGTGCTCGAACGGTTGCGCAACCCCGAGCTACATACGCAGGGCAGCCGCCGGGCGCAGGAGTCTGCGGCGTATTGCCGACCGAGGCGGCAGGTCCGCACTGCGGGCCGGGGTCGATTACCTGCCAGGTCATCGACCCCGGCGCATCCGGATGCCACGATCATCTGCGTACGGAGCCCGACCGACCGGAAGGACGCCATGCCCGCCTACGTCATAGCTCACCTGCGAGAGGCCGCCCCGCACCCGGAGATCGCTGAGTACATCGAGCGCATCCCCGCCACCTTCGAGCCGTACGGCGGCCGCTTCCTCGTGCACGTGACGCAGCACGAGGTGAAAGAGGGTCAATGGCCCGGGCACGTCGTGATGATCGGCTTCCCCGGTATCGCCGAGGCGCGGGCCTGGTGGGACTCACCTGCCTACCAGGAGATCGCACCGCTGCGCTCGCGGCACATCGAGGGCGACATCATCCTGGTCGAGGGCGTCCCCGAGGACTATGACCCGACTGCCACCGCAAAGGCTATGCGGGAGGCCCTGCCTGCCGATTGAGCCCCGGGCCCGGACCTGGGCGCGCCCCAGCAGGCCCCGCCCTCCATCGGCTCACGGAAATGCTCGCCGTGAGCGCCCGCCAGATGTGCGGCGGTGCGGGACGTGAGGTTAGCGGGACGTGACGTTATAGGGCTTGGAGAACATGGCGTCGACGGCGTCCGTGCAGCCCGGCCTCGGAATGGCGGCTGACGGCGTGGCGGACGATGGGCTCGGTGACCGGTTGGACGACGAGGCGCCGCCCGAGGGGGAGTGGTTCTCGCGAACCTGGGCCCTGAGGTCTCCGGGGGCTGGAATTGTCGGGCGGATTCCTACTTGGTCATGGCCTGCCCGGCGGCTCTGAGGGCGCTGAGGGTGACGGCGAACTGTTCCAGTGCCTGCTCGGGGACCACGGAACCGACCCGGCGATCCAACTCCGCCTCGAAGACTTCCGTCGCCTTGTTGGTCAGGCGGGTGCCGGCGGGGGTGAGTTCGACGAGGGAGGAGCGGCGGTCGTCGGGATTGGTGCGGCGTCGGCAGTACCCGGCCGCCTCGACCCGGTCGACCACCTTGCTCGTACCGCCGACCGTGATCGCGAACTCCTCCGCGATGTCCTGGATCCGGCATCCCGGACGCCGGGCTGGCAGCCGCATCACCTCGAACCAGGTGAGCTGGAGATCGCATTCGGCGCGCAGCCGTGCGTCAACGGCATCCCACAGCTCGGTCTCGAACCGCACCAGATCGTGGTACAGCTGCTTCAGGCCCACCACAATTCATCTTCCGTAGAACAATCCTCCATGGATGCATCACGGTACGAGGGTGTCGCGTCACGAAGTGCTGCGAGGCTCGGCATCCGGAACCGACATGGCCCAGGTGCCCATGGCGTTGAGGACCTCGCGCAGTCCTTCGCCGAGGGGGGTGAGGCGGTACTCGACGCGTGGGGGGATCTCGGCGTAGGTGGTGCGCGTGACGATGCCGTGGGCTTCGAACTGCCGCAGTCGGCTGGTGAGGGTGTGCGGGCTGATGCCGGGCAGGGCGGTGCGCAGTTCGGTGAAGCGGTGGGGGCCGTGCAGGAGTTCGCGCACGATGAGGGTCGCCCAGGGGCCGTTGAGCAGGGTGAGGAAGCGAGCGACGCCGCACTCGGGGAGGCAGGGGTTGGTCATTTTCTGGAGCCTACTCCATTAGTGCAGTTGATGTAACCGGTGCATCGTGTGCACTAATAGGGGCCATGACCTATGTGATTCATGGCGCCACCGGCGCCCAGGGTGCCCCTGTCGTTGCCGCGCTCGCCGCCGCGGGCCGGTCCGTCACCGCCCTGACCCGCAACGAGCACGCGATCGTGGACGGCGCCCGGGTGGTGGCCGTCGGCTACTCCTCCGCCGCGGATCTGACCGAGGCCTACCGGGACGCCCAGGGCGTGTTCGTCCACCTGCCCCTGGCCTCGGAAGAGGACCGCCGGACCTATGCGCGCAACATCGTCGCCGCCGTCCGCGCGGCCCGGCCGACTCGTGTGGTGTTCTCCACCAGCGGTGCCCCGATCGGCCCCGCCGACGACGGCGCGGCCTCGGTACTGGTCAGCGGCCTGGCCGATACCGGGGTGTCGCATGCGGTGATCGCACCCACGCAATATCTGGAGAACCTGCTCATGCCGTACGTCGTCGATGCGGTGCGTGAGCGGGGTGTGCTGCCCTATCCGATGCGGGCCGACTTCGCCGTCTCGTGGGCGTCGCACCTGGACATCGCCGACGTGGCGGTCGCGCTGTTCGGGCGCCCGGAGGTGACCGGGGTGGTCGAGGTCGGGCAGTATCCGGCGGTCACCGGGCCGGACCTGGCCGAGGCGTTCGGTGCCTGGCTGGGGCGGGAGGTGGTCTTCGAGTCGATCACTCCCGAGGAGTTCCGTGTCTCCGTCGCGCCGCTGATCGGGGAGGGGCCCGCCGCCGACGTCGCGGGAGCGTACCAGGCCATGAGCGCGCTGCCGAACCGCTCGATCGCGTCGGAACGTTCAGCTCAGAATCTGCTGGGCATCAGCCCCCGGACCACGGGCCAGTGGCTCGAAGACATCGGCCTGTAATACGGCCTGACACCGCCTAATACCGCTTCACCGGAACCGTTTCGGAAGGCAATGTGTCAGGAGGCCGGGGCGTCTGTCGGACGCCCCGGCCTCAGACCAGTTGCTGTCCCAGACGGCGCCATGGTGAAAGCACGGTGCACGGGTGCGGCGGCCGACGATCGCAGAGGGAGGGATGCCGCCGCCCTGGACGACAGGTTCTCCGAGCGGGACTTCCGCGCCGCCGCCCTGGACGACATGGCCTTCACCGCCGACGGCGGACTCCGGGGTGGACTTCGATCGCGGCGAGGTGGGCGTCCCCGCCGTCGGCTCCCTCACGGTGGCCCTCCCCGAGAAGACGATCACGCCGTGGCTGTCCGCGTTCGGACAGCGCGCCCAGCGGCAGACGGCGAACCCCAGCCGTTCGCTCGACCTGAGCGCGTCGCGCATCCCCGCTCCGGACGTCCCCACCCACCCCACCTCCGTCGCGGCCGTCCCCGAGATCCTGCGCACCCTCACCGCTCGCGGCTACCACTTCGTCACCGTCAGCCACCTGCGCACCACACTGTGACGCCGGGGCCTCACCGCACCGCCCAGCCGGCTGTGGCCGTTCCGGGTCAGTACCCCCGGTCGATCCACTTCTGGAGGTCGGCGGATTCGGCGCCGATGGTGGTGGAGGCGCCGTGGCCGGGGCGGACGACGGTTTCCGGGGGGAGGGCGAGCAGCTCGTCGCGGATGGACCGGATGATGGTGGGGAAGTCCGAGAACGAGCGCCCCGTGGCCCCGGGCCCTCCGTGGAAGAGGGTGTCGCCGGTGAAGACCGTGCCCAGTTCGGGTGCGTGGAGGCTGATCGCTCCGGGAGCGTGTCCGGGGGTGTGCAGGACGACGAGTTCTGTGCCGGCCACGGTGAGGCGGCGATGGTGGGTCAGGTATCCGTCCGGGGCTCGGTCGGGGTGCGTCTGCCGCCACAGGATCAGGTCGTCCAGATGGAGCAGGACGGGTGCTCCGGTCCGGTCGGCCAGGGCGGGGGCGGCGTTGATGTGGTCGTTGTGGGCGTGGGTGCAGACGACGGCGACGACGCGGCGTGTGCCGATGGCGGCGGCGATCTTCGCGTCGTCGTGTGCCGGGTCGATCACGATGACCTCGTTGGCGTCGCCGAGGAGCCAGACGTTGTTGTCGACCTCCAAGGTTCCGCCGTCCAGGGAGAACGTGCCCGAGGTGACGAGGTGTTCGATGCCTTCGGGCTGGTTCGGCCGGGAGGTCACAGGACCACCACCGAGCGCAGTACCTCGCCGCGGTGCATCTTCTCGAATGCCTCCTCGACGCCGTCGATGCCGATCTCCTCGCTGACGAACTTCTCCAGGGGGAGGCGTCCTTGCAGGTGCAGGTCGACCAGCATGGGGAAGTCGCGCGAGGGCAGGCAGTCGCCGTACCAGGACGACTTGAGAGCGCCCCCACGGCCGAAGTACTCCAGCAGCGGGATCCCGGGGGCGGTCATGTCGGGGGTCGGGACTCCGACGAGGACGGTGGTCCCGGCGAGGTCGCGGGCGAAGAACGCCTGCTCCCAGGTTTCCGGGCGTCCGACCGCGTCGATCACGACGTCGGCGCCGAAGCCGTCGGTGGCGTTGCGGATTGCCTCCACCGGGTCGACGTGGCGGGCGTCGACGAGGTGGGTGGCGCCGAACTCCTCGGCCTTGTCGAGTTTCCGCGCGTCACGGTCCACGGCGATGATGGTCGACGCCCCGGCGAGGTGAGCGCCGGCGATGGCGGCATCGCCGACGCCGCCGCAGCCGATGACCGCGACCGAATCGCCCCGGCTCACCCCGCCGGTGTTGATCGCCGCGCCGATCCCGGCCATGACCCCGCAGCCGAGCAGCCCGGCCACCTGGGGTGAGACGGCGGAGTTGACCTTGGTGCACTGTCCGGCGGCCACCAGGGTCTTCTCGGCGAACGCGCCGATGCCCAGGGCCGGGGACAGTTCCTGACCCGAGGAGAGGGTCATCTTCTGGGTCGCGTTGTGGGTGTTGAAGCAGTACTGTGCCTTGCCCTTGCGGCAGGCACGGCACCGCCCGCAGACCGCACGCCAGTTGAGGATGACGAAGTCGCCCGGCTCGACGTCCGTGACGCCGTCTCCGACGGACTCGACGATTCCTGCCGCTTCGTGCCCGAGCAGGAACGGAAAGTCGTCGTTGATGCCCCCTTCGCGGTAGTGCAGGTCGGTGTGGCACACTCCGCAGGCTTGGACGCGGACCACTGCCTCGCCGGGGCCGGGGTCGGGCACGAGGATGGTCTCGACCGTGACGGGTTCCTTGGCCGCGCGTGCGACGACGGCTCGTACTTCCTGTGGCATGTGCGGGTTCTCCTTGCTCAGGGGTGAGCCGTGGTCGGCTCGGTTCTGTTGGCGGGTGGCGTCAGGGGGGACCGCAGTTCACCGCACGTGGCACAACGGGTCATCGCCTGTCCGCAATGGCACGTCGAAGGCGTCGTCGCCCAACGGGCCGGTGCGTTCGACGGTGCCGTCATGGCGCTGCGGCCTCCTGATGGCCTCGCGCACGGGCATTACGCGGGTGCCCATGTCGGCCGCGACGTCCCGCACCCGTAGCCGGGTCCCCGCCGGCATGGTGCCGTTGGTGATCGACTGGTGCGGTGCGGCGTAGACCTGGTCGGCCGGCAGGGACGGATGCACGCGCGGCGTCGGTGTCGGATCACTCATCCGGTGTTCCTCGGCAGGTCGCGTCGGAGAGCGAACCGTGGATGCGTCTCAGCCCGTCCGAGCGCGAGATCCGTGATCATCTCGCCCAGCAGGGGAGCGAACTTCGCGCCGTGGCCCGAGCAGGGGGACGCTACGACGACGGGGCCCTGGCGGTCGAGGATGAAGTCGTCGTCCTCGGTCATCGTGTACAGGCAGGTGCCCTCGGCCACCGGTTCGGGGTCGAGCCCGGGCAGCCACCGGCCGACGTAGTCCACGATGAGCTGACGGCCGGCCGGGTCGATGGCGCCGCTTCGGGTGCCGGCCGTGGTGGGTGTGCCCCCGTCGTGCCGGGCGATCTTCATCGCGGGCTGGGGGCCGCCGTCGTCCCCGGAGGGGAGGCCGAAGATCTGGTGGTCGTCCTTGTGCACCAGGACGGGGAACACCGCCTGCGGATCGCGCTGGCGGAAGTGGAAGACCTGTTGCTGTGTCACCTGGACGGGCGGCAGCGGGATGCCGAGGTCCCAGGCGTCGAGGAGTTCCGGAAGCCAGCCGCCGACGGCCAGGACGACGCGGCGCGCTCGTACCGACTCCCCGGCGTGCACCAGGACGTGATCGTCGCGGACCTCGATCCTCTCCACGGGTGCGTGAGGCACCAGGCGTGCCCCGTTGCGCCGTGCCACGTCCAGGAAGGCCGCGATGCTCGCGTCGGCGTTGACGACGCCCGCGTCCGGCTGGAAGAGAACCGGCCCGTCGAAGACCATGCCCGGCCACCGCTCCTGGGCCTCGGCCTGCGACAGCAGTTCATGGTCGAGGTGGTGCTCGGCCGCGACGGCGGCAAGGGCCTGGGGGTCCCGGCGGCTGCCGTGGTCGATGCCGCCGCGCACCTCGAGCAGGCGCGCACCGCTGTCCGCCTCCAGCTTCCGCCAGCCGTCCAGCGCGCGGCCGGTCATCCCGACGTACAAGGCCTCGGGGTAGATGCGGCGGAAGATGCGGGAGGTTCCGTGTGAACTGCCCTTGTCGTGTCCGAAGCCGTGGGCGTCGAACACGGCGACCGAGTGGCCCGCGCGGCTCAGGGCCCAGGCGGTGGCGGCGCCGGTCAGCCCGGCGCCCACGACGGCGACGTCGAGGTCCGGTGCCATGTCAGCGGCCCACCACGGAACGGAGGAAGAACAGGAGGTTGGCCGGGCGCTCGGCCATGCGCCGCATCAGGTACGGGTACCACTGGGTGCCGAAGGGCACGTAGACCCGGACGCGGTAGCCCTCACGCACCAACTGCCGCTGCACATCGCGCCTGACGCCGTAGAGCATCTGGAACTCGAAATCGCGCTTGTCGACCCCGGCGGCCGCCGCGGCCTTCTTGGCATGCACGATGCACACGTCGTCGTGTGTGCCGAACGCCGGATCCGGACAGTGGGCCAGGATCCAGTCCGTCAGGAACAGGTACTGAGCGGTGATCTCTTTACGGTCGCGCAGCGCCCTGCTCAGCGGCTCGTCGTAGGCACCCTTGACCAGCCGCAGACGCGGTTTGATGTCCGTGAAGGACTCCAGGTCCTCGGGGGTGCGGCGCATGGCGGCCTGGATGGCCACGCGGGTGTGCGGGTGACGCGGCAGGGCCTCCCGGAAGGCCTCCAGGGTGGGCCGTCCCACGGAGCTGTGCTCCATGTCGACCTCCACCTCGACACCGACGGCCGCGGAAGCCTCCAGCAGCCGGTCGAGGTTCTTGGCGCACGCCTGCGGATCCACGGCTATGCCCAGCTGGGACAGCTTCACCGACACCGTCGCCCCGGGCGCCTGCTCGGCGATCGCCTGTACGGTCTCGATGTACTGGTCGGTCGCCGCGGTCGACTCGGCGAGGTCCTCGACCTGCTCGCCCAGCAGGTCGAGACTCACGTCGATGCCCTCGCCGTTCATCTGCCGCGCCACGCGGATGGCTTCCTCGCAGCTGACACCGGCGACATAGCGGTGCACCAGGCCCTTGGTCAGCGGGTGGCCGCTGACGAGGTTCTCCAGCTTCTTGTTCTGCGCTGCACGCAGCAGCAGGTCACTGATCACATCGATCCCCTGATCACGTAGGGCCGGCCCGAAAGGCTGGGCGGAAAGGAGCGGGAGGCAGGAGTTCTCACAAGCAACCCGAGGCTCTGCAGGGTAAGCGATCTGAAATTTTAGTTCAATCCCAAGTTGCGGCAACGGTACGGGGCCGCACGGCGGTGGGCCGCTGCCCGGCGGACCGTCGCCGAAGGGATCGCTGCCGCGCGCTACAGCAGCGAGCGCACCTCCATGGAGAAGGCCAGCAGATGGTTCTGGGCGGCCTTGCGCGCAGCCTCGGGCCTGCGTGCGCAGATCGCCTCGACGACCTCGTTCTGTGAGCAGGAGCGCGGTGTGCGCGGACGCATGCGCTGGATGCCGTAGTGCCAGATGCGCAGCGCCAGGTTCGCGTACTGGTTCAGGCCGGCTTCCAGGTACGGGTTGTGGGCCGCGGCGTAGATGGCCCGGTGGATCTCGGTGTCGGCGGAGACGTAGTCCAGGGACAGGTCCGAGGAGTCCTCCAGGGTGCCCGCGAGCGCGGTCAGTGCGGCGCACTCCTCGGCGGTCGCGCGCTCCGCGGCGAGTGCGGCGGCCAGCCCTTCCAGTTCGATACGGATCTCGGTCAGCCACCGCTCGTCGCTGATGTTGATGTCCGTGACGAACGTGCCCCGCCGGGGGTAGATGACCGCGAGCCGCTCCAGGGTGAGCCGCTTGAGCGCGTCCCGCACGGGTGTCAGGCCCACACCGAGTTGTTGGCTGAGTGCCTTCTCGTCCAGCGGATCTCCCGGTCGCAGCCGCACGGTGACGATGTCGTCCCGCAGTCGCAGATACGCCTGGTCGACCAGGCGCAGCCCGCCGGCCGTCCGCTGCCTGCCCACGGCGGCTCCGTCGGCGGCCCCGTTCGTTTCTGTCCCTTGACGCATGTGCTCAGTGTAAGTACGGTCGCTCAAAAATTTCAGTTCAACTTCTAGCCAGCTCATTCATGGCTCGGAATGATGACCCTCCGAACGACGATCGAGGACTGCAATGGCAAATCAGACCGCCGCCATCACCGGCAGCGTCCGTGTGCCCGCGCCCGCCAACGAACCCGTGCGTGACTACGCTCCCGGCTCCGCCGAAGCGGTCCGGCTGCGCGCCGAGATCGACCGGATCAGGGGGGAGGTGCGCGAGCTGCCCCATGTGATCAACGGCGAGCGCTTCTTCGCCGGGCAGCAGGCCGCGGTGGTCTCACCGCACGAGCACGCGCGCGTCCTGGGCTACATCACGCCCGCCGAGGACAAGCAGGTGCGGGCGGCCATCGACGCCTCGCTCGCCGCGCGCGACGACTGGTCGAGGACGCCTTGGTGGGAGCGGGCGGCGATCTTCCTGCGCGCGGCCGACCTGGTGACCGGCAAGTACCGCGACGAGCTGGTGGCCACCACCATGCTGGGCCAGTCCAAGACCTTCCACCAGGCCGAGATCGACGCGGCCTGCGAACTCGCGGACTTCTTCCGCTACAACGCCCACTCCGCGGCCGCCATCTACGACCAGCAGCCCACCTCGGACCCGGGCCAGTGGAACATCATGGACCACCGGGGGTTGGAGGGATTCGTCCTGGCGATCACCCCGTTCAACTTCACGGCCATCGCCGGCAACCTCCCCTCCACACCCGCTCTCATGGGCAACACGGTGGTCTGGAAGGCGTCGGAGAAGTCGGCCCTGAGCAGCGACGTCGTCATGCGGGTCTTCGAGGAGGCCGGCCTGCCGCCCGGCGTCATCAACCTCGTCCACGGCGACGGGCAGTCCATCGCCTCCCAGGCCCTGGCCAGTGAGCACCTCGCCGGGGTGAGCTTCACCGGCTCCACCGCCGTCTTCCGCAGCCTGTGGAAGACCGCGGCCCAGCACCTGGACACCTACCGTGGCTACCCCCGGCTGGTCGGCGAGACCGGCGGCAAGAACGCGATCGTCGCCCACCCGTCGGCCGATCCGGAAGCCCTCCTGGTCGCCCTGGTACGCGGCGCGTTCGAGTACCAGGGCCAGAAGTGCTCCGCCGCCTCCCGCGCCTACATCCCCCGCAGCCTGTGGCGGAAGCTGGAGGGCCCCCTCACGGACACCGTCGCGAACCTGCGGGTCGGAGACGTCACCGCGCACGAGACGTTCCTCGGCGCGGTCATCGACGAAACGTCCGCCAAGCGCCTGGAACAGGCCATCGACCGGGCCAAGAACCTCGACAGCCACCGCCTGCTGGCCGGCGGGAACGTCCGCCGCGAGACCGGCTGGTTCGTCGACCCGACGGTGTTCGTCACCGACGACCCCACGGCTTTCACCATGTCGCAGGAGTTCTTCGGCCCGTTCCTGACCATCCACGTCTACGACGACGCCGGCACCGACTGGAATTCGATCCTCACCCTCGCCGACACCACCAGCCCCTACGCCCTGACGTGCTCCGTCTTCGCCACCGAGCGGAAGGCGATCTCCGAGGCCCTCAGCGTCCTGCGCGACGCGGCAGGGATGACCTACGTCAACGACAAGCCGACCGGCGCGCTCATGGGCAAGCAGTCCTTCGGCGGCGGCCGGGCGTCGGGCACCAACGACAAGACCGGCTCCCCGCTCGCCCTCCAGCGCTGGGTCAGCGGCCGCTACATCAAGGAGAACATGAACCCCGACCTGGACTGGACCTACCCGTACATGGGCCAGGCAGGGCACTGAGGGCTTCAGGGCCTTGGGAAGGGCTCGTCACGGGCGCGTTCGGCGTCCCGTGGTGCAGTTCGTCCCCGTCCGGGCCCTTCACCTCGATACAAGGGGTTCCCCCGGAGAAGCGATTACGTTCCCTACCTGTTGGAGAAGCGA
>NZ_JBSFUU010000078.1:0-44559 GCF_053591955.1 Streptomyces sp. NPDC002845
CTGGGGGTCCGGGGGCAGCGGGTGTTTACCGCCGGCGGAACCTCCCACCCCGGGGGGGTGGGGTCACGTGGAGGGGCGCCGCCGGTCCGGGTCGGCAGCGACTCTGCCGACCGGTACCGGCGTCCGCCACGAGGGCTTCCACAAGGGCTTCACAGGGGCCTGACGGCCCGGTCACAGGATGTCCGGCCGCACGCACGGTGAGACAGAGATTCGGCCGACCCGAGCACTGCGGTAAGGTCTGCCAACCCTTGTGGTACGTCCGATCGAGGAGCGTGCGCGTGTTCAACCGCGAGAGATTTCTGCGTCAGCTGGCGGCTGTCACATCCATATCCCTGGTCACCGGATGCGGTGTCCTCTCCTCGGATTCCTCCGACGACGAAGACCCCATCGTCGTCGGCACCACCAGTTCCCCCAGCGCCCTGGACCCGGCGGCCTCCTGGGACAACTCCTGGGAGCTGTTCCGCAACGTCTACCAGACCCTGCTGAACTACCCCGCCGGCGCGACCGTGCCCGAGCCCGACGCGGCCGAGAGCTGCGAGTTCACGGACACCTCGAACACCGTGTACTCCTGCGTCCTGCGGGAGGGCCTGAAGTTCTCCGACGGGAGCGGCCTCGACGCGAACGCCGTCAAGCACTCGATCGACCGGATCCTGGAGATCAACGTGCCCGGCGGCCCCGCGGGCCTGCTGGGCAGCCTCTCCCGGGTGCAGGCCAAGGACGACCGCGAGGTCGTCTTCCACCTCAACAAGCCCGATGCCACCTTCCCGTTCGTGCTGGCCACGCCCGCCATGTCGATCGTCGCCCCCGACAAGTACCCGGCCGACAAGCTGCGCGAGGACGGTGGCGTCCTCGGCTCCGGCCCCTACACCCTCCGCTCCTACGACGAGGGAAACAAGGCCGAACTCGTCCGCAACGGCAACTACAAGGGTTTCGCGGACCACAGGAACAACGCGGTCACCATCCGCTACTACCAGGATTCGCCCACGATGGTCGACGCCCTCAAGAAGAAGGACATCGACGTCACCTACCGGGGCCTCGCCGCCACGGACATCGTCGACCTGCAGAGCAACCGGAACAAAGAGGGCCTCGAACTCGTCGAGAACGCCACCACCGAGATCAGCTACCTGGTGTTCAACCCCCAGGACCCGTGGGCCAAGAAGCCGGCGGTCCGCAAGGCGGTCGCCCAGGTCGTCGACCGCCCCGCGCTCGCCCACACGGTCTACAAGGACACCGTCGAGCCGCTGTACTCCATGATCCCGAAGGGCCTGGTCGGGCACACCACGGACTACTTCGACAACTTCGGCTCCCCCAGCGCGGACAAGGCCCGGCAGATCCTCCAGGACGCGGGCATCACCGACCCCGTTCCGCTCACTCTCTGGTATACGACCGACCGCTACGGCTCCTCGACCGAGCCCGCCTTCGAGGAGCTGAAGCGGCAGCTGGAGGACTCCGGCCTGTTCACCGTCACGCTGAAGAGCCGCCCGTGGAACGAGTACGTGGAGGGCTACCAGAAGGGCGAGTACCCGGTGTTCGGGCGTGGCTGGTTCCCCGACTTCCCCGACGCCGACAACTTCGTGGCCCCCTTCGTCGGCGAGCAGAACGCGCTCGGTACGCCGTACGAGACCCTGGAGATCACCGAGCAGCTGCTGCCCGAGTCGCGCCGGGAGAGCGACCGAGGGGCCGTGGGCAAGGAGTTCGAGCAGGCGCAGGCGATCCTCGTCGAGGACGCCCGGCTGCTGCCGCTGTGGCAGGGCAAGCAGTACGTGGCCATGAGCGAGGAGATCGGTGGCGGCGAGCGGGTCCTGGACCCGGCGACGATCATGGTGGTGTGGGAGCTGTACCGGAAGACCAGCTGGTAGTTCCGGGTGACGGGCCCGATTGTCAGTGGGCGCCGGTAAGTTCGTGGTCCGAAGGCGGCCGTGCCCCGCGCGGCCGTGCATGACCGCGCGCTCAGCGGTCGTGAAGTGACCGCACACCGGAGGAAGTTGACGTGACCGACATCGCCATGCTGCCCGAGTCCTGGCGCGGCGTCCTGGGCGAGGAGCTCCAGAGGCCCTACTTCAAGGAGCTCACCGAATTCGTCGAGGAGGAGCGGGCCAAGGGTCCCGTCTACCCTCCGCGTGAGGAGGTCTTCGCCGCGCTGGACGCCACGCCGTACGAGCGGGTCAAAGTGCTGATCCTCGGTCAGGACCCGTACCACGGCGAGGGGCAGGGCCACGGGCTGTGCTTCTCGGTGCGGCCCGGTGTGAAGACGCCGCCCTCGCTGCGCAACATCTACAAGGAGATGCAGGCGGAGCTGGGCATGCCGATCCCGGACAACGGCTATCTGATGCCGTGGGCCGAGCAGGGCGTGCTGCTGCTCAACGCGGTGCTGACCGTCCGCGCCGGCGAGGCCAACTCCCACAAGGGCAAGGGCTGGGAGAGGTTCACGGACGCGGTGATCCGCGCGGTGGCCGAGCGGCCCGACCCGGCGGTGTTCGTGCTGTGGGGCAACTACGCGCAGAAGAAGCTCCCGCTGATCGACCAGGAGCGGCACGTGGTGGTGAAGGGCGCGCACCCCTCGCCGCTGTCCGCCAAGAAGTTCTTCGGTTCCCGTCCGTTCACGCAGATCAACGAGGCGGTGGCCCGGCAGGGGCACGAGCCGATCGACTGGACGATCCCGAACCTGGGCTGAGCCCGGGGTCGCTCCGCCGTACGCTGCCCGGGGCCGCCTCCGTACGCCGCCCGCCCGGCGGCGTACGGAGCCGCCTGAGCCTTGTCGGCAGCCGACGAACTCACCGACGGGCGGGTGGCCGAGCACCACCACTCGCTCGCGGTCCGCGCCTTCTACCGTTCCTGAAGACTGAGCGGGAGTGAGCTCGATCAGCCGCACGCCCCGAACGGTCTTGGGTGAACTGGTCCCCGGCGTACTCAACCCCGGGGCGGCGACACGCATCCCGTGCGTGGTCCGATCCCGGGAGGCCAGTTCCCTTACGACCTGGCCATGTGGATACGGCCGGAGGCGACGGGGAGGCCCTGAACCATCACTCCGGTGGAGCAGGGGCCCCGCACGCTGGCGCCGTACCCGGCGTCCCAGATCGCATGATCACGCTAACCCAGTCGGCCCAGGGCACCGCAAGCCTGCGACCGGACCATCACATGATCGAGCTAAAACGACCTCATGCGCACTCCTCGGCGAACAGCTGCCAACCCCTCGCTGCACCTCAACCTCGCCGCCGACTATGTGAAGCTCGGCCGCCGCGAAGCCGCCCGCACCCAGCTGACCCGGGCCCGCGGCGCGGTCGGTGCCCTGGGGGACGACAGCTACGGCGAGGGCATCCGGGTGGCCATCGGACGCCTGGAACTCCAGCTCGACGAGGAGGGCTCCGCGGGAGGGGAGACGCCTGGGCCGCCGAGACAGCGGCCCTGAGCAGGTCCAGCGAAGTCCAGTGTGGTTCGGCAGCACCCCAAAGGGGCGCGGGGCTGTGACATATGCGGCTCCGCCGCGATGGGGGTCCCCCCGGGTTCGAGCGAAGCCGAGAACTTGGGGGAGCGACCAGCCACGACGAACCCGCAGGCGATGCACCGGACTTCCAGCGGAGCGCTTGGCGTCGCTCGGTCACGGGACTCGGCTCCGGCGTGGGGCCGCCTCCCCACACGTCCGCGTCCACCTCAACGCCCGTACATGTCCTTGCAGATGACCGCCTGCGGGGTGTCCTTGCCCCAGCCGCCGTACTTCCTGCCGAGTGCGCAGACGTCGGTGTTCTCGGGCAGGGCCTCCGGGACGGGCGGAACCGTGACGTGGGGCTGGGACAGCTCGGGGCGGTGTGGCTCCGGGTGGCGGGGCTTCGGGTGGTGCTGCTTCGGGGCGGCGGGCCGTTCGGTGCGGGGCCGCGGCACGGTGGGCTGCTGCTCCGGAGCGGCCGCGGGGGTGGCAGCGGGGGTGGGGGCGGCGGCCCGGGGAGCCGGGGGCGCGCTCGACGGGGATCGCCGTGGCGGGCCGATCAGCTCCAGGGCCTCCCGCGCCGGGGCCTGCACGACCTGCGTCTCGGCGACGCCGTCCGGGCGGGGCTCGGACGGCGGGGACGGGACGCCCGGTGAGCCGGGCGCTGAGGGCGGGTGCTGCACGGTCACACAGCCCGAGAGGGCCGAGACAGCCATGGTGACCAGGAGCGTTGCGGTGGTGGTCGTTCGATGCACCCGCGCAACTCTGCTGTGTCCGGCCTGCTTTGGGGAGGAGACTGGCCAAGGGATGCCCCACACGGGTGATGTCCGTGTCCGCCTGTGACGCCGGGTGCCCGCTCCCTGGTGAGGCTGGTCGCTCGGGTGAGCCGGTCGGCTCATGCCACGGCGGGGCGGGCGCTCACTCCCCGGTGGCGCCGTCGATGCGCTCCCGGATCAGGTCGGCGTGGCCGTTGTGGCGCGCGTACTCCTCGATCATGTGGGTGTAGATCCAGCGGAGGCTGATGGCTTCCTCGGTGAATCTGCTCCTGCCCTCGCTGACGTCTCCCAGCGCGAAGCGCGCCGCGTTGCTCCGCGCGATGGCGATCTCGCCCTGCCAGGTCGCGTACGCCTCCGCCCAGGTGTCCTGCTCGGTGAGGTGGAACTCGCCGTCCCGGTCAGCCTCGCTGTAGTAGATGGGGCCGGGATCGTCGTTCACCAGGACCTTGCGGAACCAGCTCCGCTCCACGTCCGCCATGTGCCGGACGAGGCCGAGGAGGGAGAGCTCGGAGGGCGGGACCGTGGCGGTGCGGAGCTGGGCGTCGGTGAGTCCCTCGCACTTCATCTCCAGGGTCTGGCGGTGGTAGTCGAGGAATGCCTCCAGCGTGGACCGCTCGTCGGCGTTCACGGCGGGCTCGGTGCGCTTGATCGGCATGGGGTGCATTCTCGCCGAGCGGGCGGCGGGCTCCCACTCATTTCCCGGAGTGCGGGCCGGTCAGCATCCCGTCGAGCAACTCCCGGAATCCGGCGCGCAGTTCGTCGAGGTCCGGTACGGCCGAGTGGTACGACCCGGCCACGCAGGAGAACATCATCCCGTCGCACCACGCCACCAGCGACAGCACATGCCGGGCCGGGTCGGCCGACCCCGCGGCCGTGACCAGCGCGGTCAGCGGATCCCGGAACTGTTTCCCGGCCGCGTCGTAGAACTCCCGCAGCTCGGGCCGCCGGGTGGCCTCCAGGGCGAGTTCGTAGCGGGAGACGAGCAGCTCGCGGTGGTGGGTGAGGTACCGGTGCAGGGCCGTCGCGAGCCCGTCCACGAGCGCGTCGGGGCCGCCTCGAGGGTCCGGCATCTCGTCCGGCGTGAGCACCCGCGCCTCCTGATCCGCCTGCCGCCGGATCGCCGTCTCCAGCAGCGCTTGCCGGGTGCGCGCGTGGTTCGAGGTCGAGCCCTGCGGCAGCCCGGCCGCCTCGTCGACGGCCCGGTGCGTGAGGCCGCGCATCCCGCGCTCGGCGAGCAGGGCGAGGGCGGTGTCGGCGATGAGGTCGGCGCGGGACCGGCCGAGGGCGGGGTGTACGGACATGGGATCAATCTACCCGCAGAACTACATCTGTAGTACGGTCGAGTCCGGCGGACACTACAGGTGTAGTGTCCGCCGGGTGGACGAGTTCCATGGGCCGACCAGGAGGAGCCATGACACACGGGCACAAGACGTCCAGGACGCCCCACGCCGTCGTCATCGGGGGAGGCATCGGAGGCCTCACCGCGGCGGTCGCGCTGCACCGGCGCGGACTGCGCGTCACCGTCCTGGAGCGGGCCCGCTCCCTCGAACCCGTCGGCGCCGCGATCTCCCTGGCCCCCAACTCCCTGCGCGCCCTCGACGTCATCGGGCTCGGCGACGAGATCCGCGCCCTCGCCGCCTGGCAGGGCGACGGCGGACTGCGCACCCCCGGCGGCCGCTGGCTCTCACGCTCCAGTGCCGCCGCGGCGGAGGAACGCTTCGGGGGACCGCTCGTACTCCTCCACCGGGCCGACCTCATCGACCGGCTGGCCGCACTCCTCCCCGACGCCGCCGTCCGCGTATCGGCCGCCGCGACACTGAGCGACCCCGGTGCCGCCGGACGCCCCGCCCGGGTCGCCACCCCGGACGGCGAACTCGAAGCCGACCTGGTCGTCGCCGCCGACGGCATCCACTCCGCCGTACGCGCCACGCTCTTCCCCGACCACCCCGGCCTCGCCTACGCCGGCTTCACCACCTGGCGTGTCGTCATCCCGGTGCCGGGGCTGAGCTTCTCCTCGCACGAGACGTGGGGGAGGGGCCGTATCTGGGGCACGCATCCGCTGAAGGACGGCCGGGTCTACGCGTACGCCGCCGCCATGACCCCCGCGGGCGGGCGCGCGGCCGACGACGAGAAGGCCGAGCTCCTGCGGCTGTTCGGCGACTGGCACGACCCGATTCCCGCGGTCCTCGCCGCCGCGCGCCCCGAGGACGTCCTGCGCCACGACGTCCACCACATCGCCGACCCGCTGCCCGCCTTCCACCGGGGCCGGGTCGCGCTGCTCGGGGACGCCGCGCACGCCATGCCGCCGAACCTCGGGCAGGGCGGCAACCAGGCCATCGAGGACGCGATCGTGCTCGCCCACCACGCAGACGACCTCACCGCCTACACGGCGGCACGTCTGCCCCGTACGACGGAGATCGCCCGCAAGGCGGTGGGCGTCGCCCGGCTCAACCTGATGCGCAACCGGGCCGGCATGGCCGTACGCAACGCGGTGATCGCCGGTGTGTCCAAGGCCGGACCGGCGCTTTTCCTGCGGAGCTTCGACGAAATCGCCGACTGGCGCCCGCCGCAGCAGCCGTATGCTTCCGACGAGGCACGTGTCGGCAAGCCCTAGGAGAACCCTGTGAAGGTCGGCTGCATCGGACTCGGCGACATCGCGCGCAAGGCCTACCTGCCGGTGCTCGGCACCCTGCCCGGGGTCGAACTGCACGTGCAGACCCGCACCCCCGCCACGCTCGCCCGGGTCGCGGACGGTCTGCACCTGCCTCGGTCACAGCGGCACGCGGACCTCGACGCGCTGCTCGCCGCGGACCTCGACGCGGCCTTCGTGCACGCGCCCACCGAGGCGCACCCGGAGATCGTGGAGCGGCTGCTCCAGGCGGGCGTGCCGACGTACGTGGACAAGCCGCTCGCGTACGAACTCGCCGACTCGGAGCGGCTCGTGCGGCTCGCCGAGGAGCGGAACACCAGCCTCGCCGTCGGCTTCAACCGACGGTACGCGCCGGGGTACGCGCAGTGCGCGGACCATCCACGCGAGCTGATCCTGATGCAGAAGAACCGCATCGGGCTGCCGGAGCTGCCGCGCCGGATGATCCTCGACGACTTCATCCACGTCGTCGACACCCTGCGCTTCCTGCTGCCGGGGCCGGTCGACGACGTGACCGTGCGCGCCCGCGCCGAGGACGGGCTGCTGCACCACGTCGTGCTCCAGCTGTCGGGCGACGGCTTCACAGCGCTCGGAGTGATGAACCGGCTGAGCGGTTCGGGGGAGGAGATCCTGGAGGTGTCGGGGCAGGACACCAAACGCCAGGTGGTCAACCTCGCCGAGGTCATCGACCACAAGGGCCAGCCGTCGATACGGCGCCGCGGGGACTGGGTGCCGGTCGCCCGGCAGCGCGGTGTCGAGCAGGCAGTGCTGGCCTTCCTCGACGCCGTCCGCGCGGGAAAGGTGCTCAGCGCCCGGGACGCGCTGGCGACTCACGAACTCTGCGAGCGGGTGGTACGTGCGGTGGAGGGGCCGTCGGGCTCCGGCGCGGCCTGATCGACCGTACGGCCTCGGCGCCGCCCAGGGAGGCCAGCACCAGCAGCGCGGCGTACACCGGCCAGTCACCGAACCGGACGTACGGCGTGACGCCGGAGGCCAGCGGAATCTCGTACACCGCCGCCGCGCCGGCGCTCGTGCGGAGCCGGTCGCCGATCCGCTCCCCGCTCGGGCCGTAGACCGCGGAGACGCCGGTGAGGGTCGCGTGCACCATCGGGCGGCCGGTCTCGGCGGCCCGCAGCGCGGCCAGCGAGGCGTGCTGCTCCGGGGCCCAGCTCTGCTGGAACGTCGAGGTCGCCGACTGCGCGAGCAGCAACTGGGCGCCGTCCTCGACGAGACGGCGGCTCATGTCCGGGAACGCGGTCTCGAAGCAGACCAAGGGCCCGGCCCGCAGCCCGCCCCCGACGTCCAGCACCACCTGACCGCTGCCGCGCCTGCGGTCCTCACCGGCCGCCTCGCCGACGGAGGTGGCCCAGCCGAGTACGGAACGCGCCGGGACGTACTCGCCGAAGGGCACCAGCCGCATCTTGTCGTAGCGCTCACCGGTCGGGCCCTGCGGTCCGACGACCACCGAGCTCTTGTAGATGCCGGGGCGGTCGGAGCGGCGGGCGTCGACGTTGACGACGATGTCGGTCCCCGTCTCGCGGGACAGCGCGGCGATCCGGTCCGCGAGGTCGGGCCGCTCGGCCAGGTCGGCGCCGACGCTGCTCTCGCCCCAGACGATCAGGTCCAGGTCCTGGCCCTGGCCGGCGAGCTGCCGCGTGAGGGCCTCCTCGCGGGCGAACCGCGCGTCGGGGCCGTGGACGACGCCGGGCTGGACGACGGCGACACGGACGCTCCCGTCCACATCGGGGCGCGGCGACCACACCCAGGCGGCCGAGGTGGCGGTGGCCGTGGCGACGAGTCCGGCGACCGCGGGGACACGGGACCGCCGTACACCGACGAGCACGGTCACCGCGACGTTGACGGCCACCACCAGGAAGCTGAGCAGCCAGACCCCGCCGACCGAGGCGAGCCGCAGCGCGGGCTCCACCTGCCACTGACTGGCCCCGAGCAGACCCCAGGGGCCGCCCAGCCCCTGCCAGGAACGGACGAGCTCGACCGTCAGCCAGCCGGACGGCAGGACGAGGAGCGCGGCGGCGATCAGCCCCGGCGAGGGCGCACCGCCCAGGAAGCGGCGGACCAGCCAGCCCCAAGGGGCCCACAGCACACCGAGCAGCGCGGCGAGGACGAACGTGAACACATGCAGGTTCGGCAGCAGCCAGTGGTGCATGGCCAGCATGAAGCCGAAGCCCCCGAGCCAGCCGTCGTAGACCGCCCGCCTGGCCGTCGGGGCCGAGCGGATCAGCAGCATCCAGGGGACCAGGGCGACATACGCGAACCACCACAGGGACGGCTCCGGGAACGCGAGCACGGGCAGGGCCCCGGCCAGTACGGCAGCCGTGCGGCGGCCCCACGGGGAGGCGAGCACGCTGTCCGGTGTCTTCATACGGAGCCTCCCTCCCCGGTGGTGCTCACCTCCAGTGTGCGCGCCGGAGACGATCACCGACAGAGGGCCTCGGGGCGTGCGGTTACGGGGCCCGGCGCCACTTCTCCTGGACCACGACCTCGCGGAGCCGCCAGCCGTCGGGCGTGCGCAGCAGGGCGAAGGCGTAGCGGCCGCCGCACACGAAGTCGGGTGCCGTGGAGCCGCTGTCCGGGGCGGCCAAGCGCATGGGATTGACGTAGTCCGCCTGCACGTGGGCGGTGTCGCCGGTGTCCTGTTCCAGGAGCCCGAACCGCACCCGCCGGTTCACGATCAGATGCTGCCGCACGGCGAACAGATCCATGCTCCTGCCGAGCCATTCGGCGACCTTGACGACGTCCCCCTCGATGCCGCCGGCCGAGCGGTAGTCCGCCCGCCCGTCCGGTGCGAAGAGTCCCCGGTACGCCTCCCAGTCACCGTCGTCGACAGCCACCGCGTACTCGGTGATCAGCCCGTCCACGGCCAGCCGGTCCATCACGGTCGCGAGCTCCACACGCTGCGTCATCGGCTCAGTGTTGAGGCTGGGCACGGGACGCGCCAAGGGGCGTGCAGAGGGATATTCGGTGGCCCCGGCGTGTCGTGACCGTCGAATCTGGTCTCCGTGAACGATCTCCCGAACGAGCCGAAGTTCCGTGTCCGCGCCCGCCATACGCCGTCCACGCTCACCGTCTATCAGGCCTACCCTCGCGAGATCGGCGGCCCGGCCGCGCGCGACGGCCGCTTCCCGTCGATGTGTAAGCGGGAACGGATGACCTGGATCAAGCCGTCGTTCCTCTGGATGATGTACCGCTGCGGCTGGGGTACGAAGGAAGGGCAGGAGACCGTGCTGGCCGTCGAGATCAGCCGCGAGGGCTTCGAGTGGGCGCTGCGGAGCTCCTGCCTGTCGCACTACGTTTCCGGGCTGCACGCGGACCGGGCCGCCTGGCGGCGGCAGTTGAGGCGGGCGCCCGCGCGGGTGCAGTGGGACCCGGAGCGTGATCTGAGGCTGAGTCCGCTGCCGTACAGGTCCTTGCAGCTGGGGCTCTCGGGGGAGGCGGCCGCCCGGTACGCCGATGAGTGGATCGTGGGCATCGACGATGTGACGCCGCTGGCCACCGAGATCCACGGGCTCGTGCGGGCGGGAGAACTCGACCGGGCGTCGGTACTGTTGCCGGGGGAGAGGCCGTATCCGCTGGACGACGACGTGGTGGCGCATCTGCGAGGGTGAGGTGATTCGGGCGGCGTCCGTGTCGGCGTCGTGGCGTCCGGGGTGTTCGACGCGGACGTGGAACAGCGGCTGCCGGGGTCATGCGGTCACCTTGGCGATGAACGCGGCCACGTTCGCCACGGTCCGCCGGATCTTCTCCTCCAGGGTGATCGTCTCGTGGAGGCGTGCGCCGACGCCCGCGTCCTTCTTGCCCCGTACATAGAGCGAGCAGGCGAGGTCGCTGCACAGGTAGGCGCCCACCGAGTTGCCCTGCTGTCCGGCCTTCCCCGCCTTCGGCGCGACCATCAGGGAGACGCCGCCGGTGTGGGCGGTCAGGCACATGGAGCACATGCTGCGCCGGGTCTGCCAGGAGGTGGGGCCGGGGCAGCGCAGGGCGAGGGCCCTCGGGCGGCCGTCCAGTTCGGTGACGAGGTAGGCGCGGTCGGGCGCCTGGGGATCTCGCCAGCCGAGGTAGTCCAGGTCGTCCCAGGGACGGTCGGCGAGGTCACGCGGGACGGAGAGGCGCTTCGCCTCGCCCTTGGTGCAGTTCACGAACGCGGCCCGGATCTCTTGCTCGGTCAGTGGCTCCATAAGCGCAGGCTAATTTGCCTAAAGCTATTAGGCAAACGCATAATCGAGTCCGGCGAATGGGAGGAAGGGCATGGCACGCGCAGGACTGACCACGGAACGCCTGGTCCAAGCCGGAGCGGAGCTGGCCGACGAGGTCGGCTTCGACCAGGTGACCGTCTCGGAGCTGGCCCGGCGGTTCGATGTCAAGGTCGCGAGTCTGTACTCGCACCTGAAGAACTCCCAGGACCTCAGGACCAGGATCGCCCTCCTCGCCCTGGAGGAACTCGCCGACCGGGCCGCCGACGCCCTGGCCGGGCGGGCCGGCAAGGACGCCCTGACCGCCTTCGCCGACGTCTACCGCGACTACGCCCGGGAACATCCCGGCCGCTACACGGCGGCCCAGCTCAGACTCGACCCGGAGACGGCGGCCGCCAGCGCAGGTGTCAGACACGCGCACATGACGCGGGCGATCCTGCGCGGTTACGACCTGACGGAGCCGGACCAGACGCACGCGGTCCGCCTGCTGGGCAGCGTCTTCCACGGCTACGTCAGCCTGGAGATGGGGGGAGGGTTCAGCCACAGCTCCCCCGACACGAAGGAAACCTGGGCACGGGTCCTGGACGCCCTCGACGCCCTCCTGCGGAACTGGCCCTCGCCCTGACCCGCATCGGCGTCCTTCGAGCCATCCGTAACCCCGATCGACAAGCCGAGGCCATGCACACCGAGCACACCTGGATCACCACGCCCGTCACCGCGGACCTCCTGCGCGGCGCCCTCGACCTGGAGCGCACCGCGCACGGTGTGCTGCCGCACCGGCTGCCCGCCCGGGCCCGCGCCCAGTGCGCCGACGGACAGCTCGCCATGGCGGAGTCCCAGCCCTCCGGCGTACGGCTGGTCTTCCGCACCCGGGCCACCGCCGTCGAACTGGACACGCTCCCCACCAAACGGGTCTACGTCGGCGCACCGCCCCGCCCGGACGGCGCGTACGACCTGCTGGTGGACGGCTGCCTGACCGACCAGGCCACCGTGAGCGGCGGCAACACCCTCACCATCGACATGACCACCGGGACCGCCGAGAGCCGGCCCGGCCAGGTCGGCACCCTCCGCTTCACCGGCCTGCCCGACCGCGTGAAGGACGTCGAGATCTGGCTGCCGTACAGCGAGACCACCGAACTCGTCGCCCTGCGCACCGACGCGCCCGTCGAGCCCGCACCGGACCGGGGCCGCAAGGTGTGGCTGCACCACGGCAGTTCGATCAGCCATGGCTCCGACGCCGCGAGCCCCACCACCACCTGGCCCGCACTCGCCGCCTCCCTCGGCGGCGTGGAACTGATCAACCTGGGCCTGGGCGGCAGCGCCCTGCTCGACCCGTTCACCGCCCGTGCCCTGCGGGACACCCCCGCCGACCTGATCAGCGTCAAGATCGGCATCAACCTGGTCAACCTGGACCTGATGCGGCTGCGTGCCTTCACCCCGGCCGTCCACGGCTTCCTCGACACCGTCCGCGAAGGCCACCCCACGGCACCCCTGCTGGTCGTCTCGCCCATCCTGTGCCCCATCCACGAGGACACGCCCGGCCCGAGCGCGCCGGACCTCGGCGGACTCGGCACCGGGCGCCTGCGGTTCGTCGCCATGGGCGATCCGGCGGAGCGCGCGCACGGGAAGCTGACGCTGGGTGTCATCCGGGAAGAACTCGCCCGGATCGTTCAGCAGCGCGCTGCCGATGACCCGCACCTGCACCACCTCGACGGCCGCGACCTCTACGGCGAGGCCGACGCCGCCGAACTCCCGCTGCCCGACGCCCTGCACCCGGACGCCGCCACCCATCGCCGCATCGGCGAACACTTCGCCGAGCTCACCTTCACCGGCAACGGCCCCTTCACCGAGCGCAGTTCCTGAAGCCGGTCCTTGCCGCGCCACCCGCCACCCATGGTCGGCGACGAGACGCACCGTGAGCGGCGGCAACAGGTGCGGATCGGCCCGCCCCCACCGCCTGGAACCGACTCCCGCGTGTGGGCGCCGTGGAGACTCAGTCGGCCTGCGGACGCTTGTCGAGCAGACGCCGAAACGCGGTGGGCGTGGGCCTGAGGGGCAGGAACTCCTTGATGAGGCGGGCGCATTGGCCCGGATCGGCGCGGCTGGTGTCGCACTCGACGTCGTAGATCCCGTGTGCGTGGACCTGCTCCGACTGCCGTGCGGCCAGCCCCGGCGGCCGGTTTCCGCGCTCGCGCTCTCGGCGCTCCAGTTCGCCCGTGGGGCAGTGCACGCCGACGAAGACGACCTTCTCGGGGACGAAGAGGTCGAGGCAGTCCTGGAGGCGCCATTCCTCGCTCAGCACGTGGTCCACGACGACGTTGTTGCCGGCGGCGGCCATGCCGGCGACGGCCCGGTGGTAGCCGCGCCAGGTGTGGTGCAGGACGGCGGGGAGTCGCTCGGGGGCGATCTCCTGGCGCGTACGCATCGCGTGGAACGCGTCGACCGGCATGTGGAAGTACGGCTCGTCGAGTGTCCGCAGCAGCTCGGCGGCGATGCTCGACTTTCCCGAACTGGACGTGCCGTTGAGGAAGATGACGAGACCGCCGGGCCGCTCGGGGCACTGCTCCCGCGCGGCTCTCAACCCCGCTGCCCTCATGCCGCCTCGATGACCTCACCGCGGATCGCCGCGGCCCACTCCACGACCAACAGCTCGTACTCCGCGCGCTCCTGCGCCGACAAGGACCCGCCCGCGCGTATCCACAGCGCTCGGATCTGCTCGTTTAAGTCGGCGGCTGACCGTACGGAACCAGGGGTCATGGAATCGGGGGACATGCGGACAAGCGTAGGCGCAAGAACTGACACTGCGCTACCGCCCGGCTACTCGTAACGTATGTGGTTGGTCACGCGCGGGAGTTCGGGGCCGTCGGCTGTGTCAGTCGATCCAGGCGAGAACGCATCGTCCCCGCTCTGCGGCCACACGGCCACACTGAAGAACTCCCTCGCGGCGACGAAGTGTTCGCGCAGCCGGCCGTGTACGTCGCCTTGCAAGCCGCGCAGACCGCATGCCGAGGCCGCCTCCTCGTCGGAGCGGGGCAGGCCCGCGAGGACGCGGTCGATGTCCACGCCCCGGAGGGCGCGTGCGATGTCGCCGACGGCGTCGGGCTCGTGCAGTGCGGGCGGCTCGCCGAACCCGTCGTACACATCGAGGTGATCGAGGAAGGCGACCTCGCCGCTGGGGGTGGGCGACGTCGTCCGGTCGAGCAGCTCGGCCAGGTCCCGGAGGCTCGCTGGTGCGGCAGTACCGCATGAGGGCCCACAATCCCCAGTCCGCGTCGAGGAGATCAGCGGGCGGAGGGCCCCGGCCCGGGGTCGCGTCAGGTGAGTCGAGTGCGGACTCGCGGCACCGTGCCAGGTACTCCGGGGTGACGCGGGCGAACTGCTGGGCCAGGGCCATGGGACGGCGTGCGGAGACGGACCGGGCTCAGCCCGACTCGCCCGCGTGCGGGCTCAACGTGCCCGTCGACACCAGTACGACGATCACGATGCCGAGCACGATCCGGTACCAGACGAACGGCATGAAGCTCTTGGTCGTGATGAACTTCATGAACCACGCGATGACCGCGTATCCGACCAGGAACGCGATGACCGTCGCGAAGGCGGTGGGGCCCCAGGAGACGTGACCGCCCTCGGCCGCGTCCTTGAGTTCGTAGAGGCCGGAGGCGAGGACCGCGGGGATGGCGAGGAGGAAGGAGTAGCGGGCCGCGGACTCGCGGGTGTAGCCCATGAGGAGGCCGCCGCTGATGGTCGCGCCGGAGCGGGAGACGCCCGGGACGAGGGCCATGGCCTGGCAGACGCCGTAGATCAGGCCGTCCTTGACGCCCAGGTCCTTCAGGGTCTTGCGCTGCTTGGGCGCCCGGTGCTTGCCGCCGGCCTCGTCGCGCGCGGCCAGGCGGTCGGCGATGCCGAGCACGATACCCATGACGATCAGCGTGGTCGCGGTGATCCGCAGGTCACGGAACGGTCCCTCGATCTGGTCCTTGAGCGTCACGCCGAGCACGCCGATCGGGATCGAGCCGACGATCACCAGCCAGCCCATCTGCGCGTCGTGGTCCCCGCGCAGCTCCTTGTTGAAGAGCGAGCGGGACCACGCCGAGACGATGTTCGCGATGTCCTTGCGGAAGTAGATCAGCACGGCGGCCTCCGTACCGATCTGGGTGATCGCGGTGAAGGCCGCCCCCGGGTCCTCCCAGCCGGAGAACGCGGCCGTCAGGCGCAGGTGCGCGCTGGAGGAAATGGGGAGAAACTCGGTCAGCCCCTGGACGAGTCCGAGGATGAGGGATTCAAACCAAGACATGAGGTTTTGTAGTCCAAGCGCTGATCGTGTGAGGGCCGACAGGGAGACGGGGGTATACCGTGCCGCGGGTCGCGTGATCACGGGTGCCTGGGGAAGCCTAGCGTCCCTCGGGGACAGGGCTGTCACAGGGGCTTCGCGGGCACCCGCGGGCGACGGGTGCCGGGAGAAGCGGAAGCGGGCGCCACGTGCTGGAACCCCGCCGCCGGGGGTGTTGACCGGTCAGCATGTCCGCACATACGTTGCGGAGCGGAGGGAAAGCGCTTGCTGCCACCGGGCTTCCGGAGCCATCAGGCGTTGGAAAACGTCTTTGGAAAACGTCTGACGTCACGTCCGACTGGAGTGCTGATCACGTCCATGCCCACACCCCGCAACGCAACGAGTCCCGACCCCACCGAGCACGGTCCCGCCCCGCTCGCCGGCCGCCGGATCAGAGCCGCGATCATCGGCACCGGCGCCATCGGCCGCGGCTCCCATCTGCCCGCGCTCGCCGAACTCGCCGAGGAGGGCGAGACCGAGGTCGTCGCCGCGGTCGACATCGACGCCGACGCGGTCAAGGCGTTCTGCGCGGACGAGGGCATCCCGCACGCGTACACGGACCTGAACCGGATGCTGGCGGAGCAGCGGCCCGACCTCGTCTCCATCTGCACCCCGCCGACCCTGCACCGCGAGCAGACCGTGGCCGCGCTCCGGGCCGGCGCCTGGGTGTGGTGCGAGAAGCCGCCCGTCCCCACGCTCGCGGACTTCGACGCCGTCGAGGCGGAGGAGGGCACCGACGGCGGCCCGTATGCCTCGATCGTCTTCCAGCACCGTTTCGGCTCGGGCGCGCAGCACGTACGGCGTCTGATCGCGGCGCAGGCCATGGGGCGCCCGCTCGTGGCGCACTGCCAGACCACCTGGTACCGCGACGCCGCCTACTACGCCGTGCCCTGGCGCGGCCGCTGGCAGAGCGAGGGCGGCGGGCCCGCCATGGGACACGGCATCCACCAGATGGACCTCCTGCTCGACCTCCTCGGCCCGTGGAGCGAGGTGCGGGCCATGGCCGGGCGCCTGGTCCACGACGTGGAGACCGAGGACGTCTCGACCGCCCTCGTCCGCTTCGAGAGCGGCGCCATGGCCACCATCGTCAACAGCGTCCTCAGCCCGGACGAGGTCAGCCGCATCCGCATCGACTGCGAGCGCGCCACCGTCGAACTGACCCATCTGTACGGCCACAGCAACGGCAACTGGCGCATCACGCCTGCCCCGGACGTCCTCGAAGCGGACGCGGCGGCCTGGCAGGACTTCGGCGCGGATGTGCCGAGCTCGCACCTGGCCCAGCTGCGGGAGCTGGTCGCGAGCATGCGCGCAGGGGAGCGGCCGCGCAGCAGCGGTGCGGACGGGCGTACGAGCCTGGAGCTGATCACCGCGCTGTACAAGTCGGCGTTCACCGACACGACCGTACGGGCCGGGGAGATCGGGCCCGGCGACCCCTACTACACCGCGCTGCACGGGGGCGCGCCCGGCTGGGCACCCGTGGTGACCGAGGCGACTGCGTCCGCCGAGAGTGAGGAGATCCCCGCATGACGTTCCACGACGGCCCGCGCCTCGTCCACGCCCACGGCGACCGCATCACGGTCACCGAACCCACCACCGGCGTCGAACTGCTCAGCTACGTCTACCGGCCCGAGGCGGCCTGGGAGGCACCCAAGCCGTATCTGCACCCGATCAGGACCCTGGCGGGCGCCGTCGTCACGGACTACCGGCCCAACGACCACCGCTGGCACAAGGGCCTACAGATGACGGCCTCGCACCTGTCGGGCCAGAACCTGTGGGGCGGCAACTGCTACGTCCACGGCGAGGGCTACCTCGAACTGCCGGAGCGCGTCGGGTCCATGGCGCACGTCGGCTTCGACGAGGTCGCCTCGGACGGCGGCCGTGCCGTGATCGCCGAGCGGCTCACCTGGCACCCGTACACGGGCGAACTGTGGGCCGACGAGGAGCGCCGGATCGAGGTGCACGACGTGGACCCGGCGGCGGGCTCATGGGCGCTGACCTGGACGAGCGCCGTCACCAACCGCCGTGACGAGCCGCTGCTGTTCGGCAGCCCGACCACGGCGGGGCGCGAGATGGCGGGCTACACGGGCCTGTTCTGGCGCGGCCCCCGTGGCTTCCGGGACGGTCGGATCGTCGGGCCCGACGCCGAAGGGCCCGACCTGATGGGCAAGCAGGCGCCATGGCTCGCCTACTCGGCGGAGCACGACGGCGTCGACGGGCACGCCACCCTCGTCTTCGCGCACGCCCCGGAGAACGACCACGCCGGAGCCGAGGGCAACCACCCGGCCCACTGGTTCGTCCGCAACGAGCCCTTCGCCGCCGTCGCCCCCTCCTGGGCCTTCTACGACGAGCTGGAACTCGCCCCCGGCGACACCCTCACCCGCCGCTACCGGGTCGTCGTGGCCGACGGGGCCTGGGAACGGGAGGAGATCACCAAGTATCTGGAGGCGCAGACGTGGTGAGCCCGCAAGACACGGTCCGGCACGGGCAGGGCTTCGGCGGCCTCCCCGGAGGCGTCGCCGTCTCCCACCTGTCCGTCTACGACTGGCCCGCCGCGGACGGCGTCTGCGGCGGAACTCCCCATATGCACCTGACCTGTTCGGAGGCGTACGTCGTCACCGGCGGGCGCGGGGCCGTGCAGACACTCACGGCGTCCGGGTACGAGGTCACGCCGCTCGCACCGGGCACGGTCGCCTGGTTCACGCCCGGCACCATCCACCGGCTCGTCAACGAGGACGACCTGCGCATCACCGTCCTCATGCAGAACAGCGGGCTCCCGGAAGCGGGCGACGCGGTGCTGACCCTGCCGCCGGAGTACCTGACCGACCCGGAGACCTACGCCGCCGCCACCGTCATCCCGGCCGACGCCCCCGAGGAGGAGCAGGCACGGGTCGCCCGGGCCCGGCGCGACCTCGCCCTGCAGGGCTACCGCACCCTGCGCGACGCCGACGGCCCCGAACCCCTGGCCGCCTTCCACCGGGCCGCCGCCGCGCTCGTACGGCCCCGGCTCGCCGCATGGCGGGAGCGGTGGAAGCAGGGCGCCCAGGCAGCCGCCGCGGTCACGGACGAACAACTCGACCGACTGGAGCGCGGCGACGCGTCCCACCTCGCCGACGCGCTTGTACGGGCCGAGCAGCCGTTGGCGTACGGGAAGTTCGGGATGTGCGGGCGGCTGGACGTGTACAAGGGGGCTTGAGCGGGCCGGTCCTGGCGGTGCGGGCCGGGGCTCGGGGTTTCGGTCGTCTGGTGCGGTGCCCGTGAGCATCCGGTGGCCACGGTGCTCGCCGCCGCGACACCGTGATCAGCCGCGCCTGAGCGGGGCCTGCGAAGTCCGGTGCGGTTCGGCGGTGCCCCAAAGGGGCGCGGGGCGGTGACATCAGCGGCTCCGCCGCGGGGCGCTTACCGGTGTCATGCCGACGGTGCGGGTGAGCGGAGTCGAGGTCGCCTACGAGCGTGTGGGCCACGGGCCGCGCCTGGTCCTCGCGCATGGCGCGGCTGTCGACAGCCGTACGTGGCAGCCGCAGCTCGCGGCTCTGGCCGACGACTTCACGGTCGTGGCCTGGGACGAACCGGGTCGGGCCGTTCCTCGGACGTGTCGCCCGGGTTCGGTCTCGCGGACTGCACCCATTGCCTCGCCGCCGTGATCGAGGCGCTGCGGCTCGGCCCCGCCCACGTCGCAGGTCTCTCCTGGGGCGGGACCGTCGTCCTTGAGCTGTACCGCCACCAAGCGGAGCTGGTCAGGACCCTGATCCTGATCGACACGTACGCCAGCTGGAAGGGCTCCCTGCCACCGGAGGAGGTGCGGGTCCGCGAGTTCTGCCGCGAACACGAGTGATCCGGGCCGCCGCCCTCGTGCGCCAGGCTCGTCAGTGGCCCCGCAGGTGGTGCCGCTTCCGCCAGGCCACCACCGCGCCGACCAGAGCCGGTACGGCGATGCAGGCCATCGCTATCAGGAAGGCGGGCGAGGTCGGCGTCGAGGCGCGGGCACCGGCGACGGCGTACGCGGCGGTGTTCGGGATGGAGCCGAGGGCTGTCGCGAGGAGGAAGGGCAGGTAGCCCATGCGGGAGACGGACGCGCAGTAGTTGGCGGCCCAGAAGGGCACCCCGGGGAACAGCCGGGCCGCCAGCATCGAACGGAACCCGTGGCGGCTGAGCTGACCGTCGGCCGCCCGCAGCCAGCGGCCGCGCAGCAGCGGGCGCAGCGCGTCCTGGCCGAGCATCCGGCCAAGCCCGAACGCGATGCCGGCCCCGAGGACCGTGCCCGCGAGCGCCGAGCCCAGCCCCAGCTCGGAGCCGAAGAGGGCGCCCGCGGCGAGGTTGAGGAGCGGCCGGGGCACGAACGCGACCGTGCACAGCCCGTACGCCACCGCGAACACCACGGCCGCCGCCGCACCCCCGAGCTGTGGCGGCCAGCCGTCGGCCAGCAGGCGCTGCGGCTCGAACAGCAGCACGCTCGACGCGGCCCCCGCGAGCAGCGCCACGAGCAGCGAGAACCGGGACCAGGGCGAGAACAGCACTCTGGCGCAGCGGCCGGCGCGGCCCATGGGCGCGGCGGCGACAGCGGAAGTGGCTGTGACAGCGGAAGTGGCCGTCACGATGGCGAACTCCGTGGCGGCGGCCTGGGGAAGGGCCGTTGCGGTGCCCCCAGAGCGGGTGGTGGCATCGAGCATTCGGCGACAGTAACCGACCCGTGTGTGTGTTCGCCGTATGGTTCGTCTCATGGACGTCACAGCTTCGGGAACGGCAGGTGTGCCGATCGCGGTGCCGGACAGCGTCCTCGCGGACACCCTCCTGACCCGGCTCACGGCCACGTACGCCGCTGCGGCCGACCCGGAGCGGGCCGTCGTGATACGCGCGTACATGAAGGACGTCGCGCCCTTCCTGGGCCTGACCACGCCTCTTCGCCGGTCCCTGTCCCGGACCGTCGTGGCGGACACGCCCCGCCCGGACGAGGCCGACTGCACGGCCGTGGCACTGCGCTGCTGGCAACTCCCGGAACGGGAGTACCACTACTTCGCCGTCGACTACCTGCGCCGTCATGTGAAGCATCTCTCGTCCGGCTTCCTGCCCGTGGCGCGCCATCTCGCCACCACGGTCCCTTGGTGGGACACGGTCGACGCCCTCGCCGCCCACGTGGTGGGAGGCCTTGTCGCCGCCGATCCGGGGCTGAAGGCCGATATGGACGCGTGGATCGAGGACGACGACCTGTGGGCGGCGCGCACGGCCCTGCTCCACCAACTGCGCTACAAGCAGGCGACCGACGCGGAACGGCTCTTCGCCTACTGCGTACGTCAGTCCGGGCACCCCAACTTCTTCATCCGCAAGGCGATCGGCTGGTGTCTGCGCGAGTACGCGAAGACGGAGCCGGACGCCGTACGGGAGTTCGTGGCCCGGGAGCGCGCCCGGCTGTCGCCGCTGTCGGTGCGGGAAGCCCTGAAGAACATCGGCCCCTGAAGCAAGGATCACCGGCCCCTGACGAACCGCTCGGCGCCTGAGCCCCACCCGGCTCCCGTACCACGAAAAACCATTCGACGTGGGCAAACGCGTCGGCGATGATCGACGTCATGTTCCGGCACGCCTTCCACCTCGCAGCATCCGCACTCGCGGATGCCCCGAAGGCTGCCGTCCCGCTGACTCCGGCCGCTGCCGACGGCGCCCGAAGCTGACCCTTCCCGGACATTCCGGCGGACCCCGCAGGGGGAGGGTCGGCAAGACCTCGGGGTCCGAAGTCCCGGCCGTTTCCGACGCCGGGGCCGTCGCTGAAGTACTTCACTTCAGTACCACTGAACAGGCTTCGAGGTACCGCCATGTCCAAGACGGCTTACGTCCGCACGAAACCGCATCTCAACATCGGCACGATGGGCCATGTCGACCACGGCAAGACCACCCTGACCGCCGCCATCACCAAGGTCCTCGCCGAGCAGGGCGCCTCCACCTTCGTACCGTTCGACCGTATCGACCGTGCGCCGGAGGAGGCCGCGCGCGGCATCACCATCAACATCGCGCACGTCGAGTACGAGACCGACACCCGGCACTACGCGCACGTCGACATGCCGGGCCACGCCGACTACGTCAAGAACATGGTCACGGGGGCCGCGCAGCTCGACGGGGCGATCCTCGTCGTCTCCGCGCTCGACGGGATCATGCCGCAGACCGCCGAACACGTGCTGCTCGCCCGCCAGGTGGGCGTGAACCACATCGTCGTCGCCCTCAACAAGGCCGACGCGGGCGACGAGGAGCTCATCGACCTCGTGGAGCTGGAGGTCCGGGAACTGCTCACCGCGCACGGGTACGGCGGCGACTCCGTACCGGTCGTACGGGTCTCCGGGCTCAAGGCCCTTGAGGGGGACCCCCGTTGGACGGCGTCCGTCGAGGCGCTGCTCGACGCGGTGGACACGTATGTGCCCATGCCCGAGCGGTACCTCGACGCGCCGTTCCTGCTGCCCGTCGAGAACGTGCTGACGATCACCGGCCGGGGGACGGTGGTCACGGGCGCCGTCGAGCGCGGAACGATCCATGTGGGCGACCGCGTCGAAGTGCTCGGCGCCGACGTGGAGACCGTGGTCACCGGCCTGGAGACCTTCGGTAAGCCCATGCAGGAGGCGCAGGCCGGGGACAACGTGGCGCTGCTGCTGCGCGGGGTGCCGAGGGACTCCGTCCGACGCGGGCATGTCGTGGCCGCGCCGGGCAGTGTCGTGCCGCGTCGCCGGTTCTCGGCGCGGGTGTACGTGCTGTCGGCGCGCGAGGGCGGTCGTACGACCCCGGTGTCGACGGGTTACCGGCCGCAGTTCTACATCCGTACCGCGGATGTGGTCGGTGACGTCGACCTGGGCGAGGTGGCCGTGGCCCGGCCCGGTGACACGGTCTCCATGACCGTCGAGCTGGGGCGTGAGGTTCCTCTGGAGCCGGGACTCGGTTTCGCCATCCGTGAGGGTGGGCGGACCGTCGGGGCGGGGACCGTCACCGCCGTGGAGTGAGGGACGTGCCGTGCGTGGGGGACTGCGGGACCGTTGTGGCTGGTCGCGCAGTCCCCCACGCCCCTCGGGGGCGCCGCACAACGGCACAATGGAACCGTGAACGAGCCCATACCCGTCACCCGGGTCACCGACCAGGGGACTGCCAAGCTCATGCCCGACGTCGACCGGAAGCGGGCCTGGCTGCTCACGGTCGACGGGGCGCCCCAGTCGTATGTGGACCTGGACGAGCCGACGCATCTGGAGTTCGAGTACGCGCGCCGGCTCGGCCATGTGCTGGACACGGTCGCCGAGCCGGGGCGGGCGCTGGACGCGCTGCACCTCGGGGGTGGTGCGCTCACCCTGCCCCGGTATCTGGCGGCGACCCGGCCCGGCTCCCGGCAGGATGTCGTCGAGGCCGACCGTGCCCTGCTGGAGCTGGTCGTCGAGCAGCTGCCGCTCCCGGACGGCGCCGGTGTCGCCCTGCACGCCGCCGACGCCCGCTCCTGGCTGGAGGCGGCTCCCGCGGACTCGGCCGACGTCATCGTCGCCGACGTCTTCGGCGGCTCGCGGGTCCCGGCGCACCTGACGACCATGGCGTACGCGCGTGCCGCCGAGCGGGTGCTGAGGGCGGACGGGGTCTATCTGGCGAATCTCGCCGACGCCGCGCCCTTCGCCTTCCTGCGGTCACAACTGGCCACGTTCGCCACGGTGTTCGAGGAGCTCGTGCTGATCGCCGAGCCGGGCGTGCTGCGCGGCCGGCGCTTCGGCAACGCCGTCCTCCTCGCCGCCCACCACCCGCTCGACACCGCGCCCCTGGCCCGCCGCACAGCCGCCGACGCCTTCCCCGCGCGGGTCGAACACGGTTCCGCCCTACGGGACTTCACCGGCGCCGCCGCCCCCGTGCACGACGAGGACGCCGTCCCCTCACCCGAGCCGCCCGACGGCGCCTTCAGCATCGGCTGAACCGGGCTCCGCGTCCGGCGCACCGTGGGCCACCGGCTTGCTACGCCGGGTCAGATTCCGTACGTCCCGTACGCACAGCACCGCCGCCGTGGCCGCCACGGTCAGTGCCGCGCAGCCCCACAGCGCCTCCGTACGCCCGAAGGCCGCCTCCGCCGGGCCGCCAGCGAGGTGGCCAGCAGGATCATCGCGAAGGAGCCGAACATGTCGTACGCCGTGACGCGGGACAGCTTCTCCTCGGGTATCTCCTGGTGCAGCGTGGTCTCCAGGCGACGCCGAACACCTCGATCGACAGTCCGCTCACGAACATGGCCACGCACAGGACGACGAGGGGTGTCGGTACGGCGAGGGCGGCGGACGGGAGGGCGAAGGGGAAGACGCAGAGGGTGCCCACGAGGAGCATCCGGCGCGGTTTCCAGCGCATCATCAGCAGCGCGCCGACGGCGTTGCCGGCGCTGTACAGACCGAGCGCCAGGCCTCACGGGGCCGCCCCGCCGAGATGGTCCCGGGCGACCTGGGGGCCGTAGACCGCGTCGTCGGCGACGACGACGGCGTTGACGAGGGAGAACTGGACGACGATCGCCCACAGCCAGGTCCGGCCGGTGAACTCCCGCCAGCCCTCCCGGAGATCGGCGAGCATGCCGCCGCCCGGTGCGCCCTCCGGGATGTGGCTCACGTCGAGGAAGACGCGCAGCGCCCCGGCGACGGCGAAGGCCGCCGCGTCCACGGCGAGCACCCAGCCGGGGCCGATCGCGGCGACCATCGCCCCGCTCAGGGCCGTGCCGCTCAGGGCCGCCCCCGTCAGCGCCATCCGGAACAGCGCGAAGGCACGGCTCGCCTGCTCCCCGCTGACGGAGGACATCAGCATGCCCTCGGCGGCCGGGCTGAAGAACGCCGGCCCTGTACCGCCGAGCGCGGACAGCAGCATCATCTGCCAGAGCTGGGGGTCCCCGGTGAGGACGAGTGCCGCGAAGGACGCCTGGGACAGGCAGTTGAGGGTGTTGGCCGAGACCATCACCCGGTGCCGGGGCAGCCGGTCCGCGACCGCGCCGCCGATCAGCAGGAACAGCACCAGCGGCAGCGGCAGCGTCCGCGCCATCGCCACCAGGCCCACGTCACCGCCGGACTCCAGGACCGCGAACGCCGCCGCGATCAGGGCGCCGTGGCTGCCCAGGTTCGTGACGAACGCGGCGGCGGTCAGCAGGGTGTAGTTGCGGCCGGCCCAGGCGGGGCGGCGGAAGTCGGCGGTGGAGATCACCTCGCGACAATCACTGCGGTGAGGCCGGCCTTGCCAAACGGGTTTCAGACCGGGAAACGGGTTTCAGGCCAGGAACGTGCCCGCTACGAGTCCGTGGGCGCTTCCTCGGTGAGGCGCACGGTGCTCAGGATCTTCTGGACCGTCTCCTCCGGGATTTCGTCGTCGACGCCCTTGGCGCCGTACAGGTTCCAGGTGACGAAGTCGCCAGCGCCGTTCTTGAACGCGAAGGTGATCGCCTTTCCTTCGCTGTCGCACTTCCCGTTCTGCGGAGTGTTCTCCGAGTGCGCCGTGGCCACGCTTCCCTCAAGGCCCGAAGTCGTGGTGTACGCCTTCGGCTTGTCGAACTTGACGCTCTTCTTGTCCGGCTGCGTGTAGCCGCCGAAGATCCACCAGGGGACCCGGGTCTCGGCCGCCTCGTCCGCGTTCTTGGCACCGTTCTCGCCACGTGTTCCGGCGGTGGCCAGCGCGGTGTCCTCCTGGCGGCCGTCCTTGTCGTCGTCGCTGGAGCACCACTTGGACTTGAGGTAGGCGGGGGCGGTGACCGTGGTCCGGTCCAACTCGCCGTCCTTCTCCTCCCACTCGAAGCCGACGCTCGTGTCGGTGCTGTCGAGCTCCCAGTCGGCGGGCACGTCGAACTTGGTGCCGAACCGGGGGTTGACGACGACCTTCCAGCCGTCGATGGTCGCCTTCTCCTGCTCGTTGTTGCGCGGGTTGTCGTCCGTGGTGGCGCTCGGGCTCGACGACGTCTCGACCGACGCCGTGGGCGACTTGGAGGCCTCGCCGCCGCCCGCCTCGTCGTCCGAGTCCCCGCCGAGGACGAGGAAGCCGGTGACACCGGCCGCGACGACGACGGCCGTGGCCGCGATGATCGCGGTGAGCTTCGTCCTGTTCCCACCGCCTCCGCCGCTCGGCGGCTGAGGGGCGCCCATGGGCGCGGGCGTGCCCCACTGCGGCTGCTGGTACGGGTTCGGCTGCTGGTACCCGCCCTGCTGATAGGGATTCGGCTGTTGGTACCCCGGCTGCTGGTACGGGTTCTGGTCCTGCGGATTCTGCTCGCCCCCGGGCGGCTGCTGCTGTCCTGGCCACATGGGCAGTAACCCTAGTGCCGCCCATGACACGTTTCGGTCACCGCCCTTCGTCAGGCATGTACCGGTCAGCCGGGGACGGTGATCCGGCACTCACCCGTCGGCCCTGGCCAACGCTGTCTACTCGTGGGTAACATCCGTGCATGAGCGAAGACCAGATGTCGATCGGCGAGATGCTCGCCGCCACAGTGCCGACGGTCAGGACCCTGAAGCTGGAGTTCCTTGAAACCACGCCGGAGAAGGCCGTGGTGGTGCTGCCCGACCAGAGCGACTACCACAACCACGTCGGCGGGCCGCACGCCGGAGTGATGTTCACCCTCGGTGAGTCGGCCAGCGGGGCGATCGTGCTCGCCGCGTTCGGGGAGCAGCTCTCCCGCGCCGTACCGCTCGCCGTCAGCGCCGAGATCGCGTACCGGAAGCTCGCCGTGGGCCCCGTCACGGCCACCGCAACACTCGGCCGTCCCGCCGCCGAGGTCGTCGCCGAACTCGACGCCGGTCAGCGGCCCGAGTTCCCCGTCTCCATCGCCATCCAGCGCGCCGACGGCGCCGTGACCGGCGAGATGACCGTCGTCTGGACGCTGCGCCCCAACGGCTGAGGCGCCGTCAACGGCTCCCGGGATCACAGCACCTTGGCGCGCACCAGGGCCGAGAGGACGAGCGCGCCCGGGAGCAACGGCAGCCAGACGTTCAGGACGCGGTAGCCGATGACGGTCGCGGTGGCCAGGGCGACCGGCGCGCCGAACGCCGAGAGCGTGATCACCAGCGCCGCGTCCACCGAACCGATCCCGCCCGGCGTGGGTACGGCCCCCACCGCGGCGCTGGCCGTGAGGTACGCGAGGACCACGTGAGGCCACGACAACGGCAGGCCCAGCGAGGCCCCGACCGAGGCCAGCACGCTCGCCTGGAGCAGCGGAAAGGCGGCCGCTCCGCCCCACAGCAGGAGCACCCGGCCGGGCCGGGTGTGCAGATGCCGCGCGTCGGTCAGCGCGGTGCGCAGGAACCCGAGGACCAGGCGCCGCAGCGGACGTACGAACGTCAGGAGCAGTGCCACGGCGGCGAGCCCCATGGCCACCGCCCCGATGATCAGGGTCAACGTCGTTGCCCGCGGGGCCAGTTCGTCCGCCCGCACGGTTCCGGGGGAGGCCACCAGCAGCACGAGGATCAGCAGCACGCCCACGATCGGCTTGACCAGCGAGTACAGGGCGAGGGAGGAGGTGGCCCGCGCCAGCGGTATGCCGCGGCCCCGCAGGAAGCGCAGCGTGACGGCATGGGCGCCGATACCGGCCGGAAGCACGTGATTCGCGGCACCGGCGGCGAACTGCGACGCGAACAGCAGCCCCGCCGGGAGGCGTTCCGCGATGGCACCCTGCCGGGTGCACGAGGCGGCGGCGCAGCACAGGCAGGTGAAGACGAGCCCGATCAACAGCCACCCGGGATCGGCCGAGGTCAGCCGGGCGGCACCCTCGTACATCACGGGCCAGTTGACCGCCGCCCAGATCCCGATCAGCAGGAGGGGAAGCAGGCACAGCGCTTGACGGACGCGGCGGACCGCGCTCGGGGAAACGGAGGAGGCGGAGGAGGCGGGGGGAGTGAGCGGCGTGCGCGCGAGCGCGTCGGGCTGGAGCGTGGACACAGGGCACGTCGTCCTTCTGCATCGCGCCCGCGCGGTCGGGGAGGCGCGAGCGGGGTTGATACGAGGAGGGGGAGTGAGCGGGTTGATGCGAGGAGGGGGAGCGAGCGGGACGCCAGGAGCGTCCCCGTCCCGGATGACGTCACGGTGTCCGGGAGTCGAAGGAGCGCCAGCGGATGGGAGGAGGGCGGGTCGCGGGACGCACACGATCGTCCGCCGCGCCACCGGTGCCGCCGGCCGAGGTGTTCGCCGAGGGCGCGGTCGCCGGGGTTCCCGGTCCGAGTACGACTGTGCACAGTGAGCATCAGTGCAACCTGTGGGACGCCGCTGCCGTCTCGGGGAGCAGGTAGGCTGCCCCGGCGCGGGCTCCTGGGGGAGGGCGCGCCGGGAACGCAGGGTCCAGGGACATGGGAGGAAGCGGCGTTGCACGTCCAGGAATGGCTCGAAACGGTGCCCCCGCTCAGCATTTATCTGCTGGTGGGCGTGGTCATCGGCCTGGAGAGCCTGGGCATTCCGCTGCCCGGCGAGATCATCCTGGTCTCCTCGGCGCTGCTCGCCTCGCAGCACGGTGAGATCAACCCGGTCATCCTCGGCGGCTGTGCCATCGCGGGCGCCATCATCGGTGACTCCATCGGCTACGCCATCGGCCGCAAGGGCGGACGCCCGCTGCTGGCCTGGCTCGGCGGCAAGTTCCCCAAACACTTCGGCGAAGGCCATATCGCCACCGCCGAGCGGTCCTTCGAGAAGTGGGGCATGTGGGCCGTCTTCTTCGGCCGCTTCGTCGCCCTGCTCCGTATCTTCGCGGGCCCTCTCGCCGGTGTGCTGCGGATGCCGTACTGGAAGTTCCTGATCGCCAACGTCTGCGGCGGCATCCTCTGGGCGGGCGGCACCACCGCGGTCATCTACTACGTGGGTGTGGTGGCCGAGGCCTGGCTCAAGCGCTTCTCGTGGCTGGGGCTGGTGCTGGCGGTGCTGTTCGGGCTCACATCGTTCCTGGTGGTCAGGCGGAAGGCGAAGAAGGCCGGGGGGACGGCCGCCCCGGCGCCCGAGACCAAGCCGGAGCCGGTGGCGGTCGCCGACTGAGCGCTCCGCTGGAAGTCCGGTGCTTCATCCGCGGGTCCGTCGTGGCTGGCCGCGCCCACGCGGCGGAGCCGCATGTTGACGCCGCCTCGCGCCCCTTCGTGGCGCTCCCGAACCGCACCGGACTCTGCCTGACCCGCTCAGTGATCCAGCCATTGAGGGACGCGGGTGCTGTGACATCCGCGACTCCGCCAAGTGGGCCGCGACAGGCCGGGACGCCTACGAGTCGTGTGTCTCGCGGTGGGCCTTGGCCAGCTCCGCGTACATCGTTCCGTTCAGCGAGATGCCCTCGCGTTCCTCGTCCGTCAGCGGTCGCCTGACCTTGGCGGGAACGCCCGCGACGAGCGAGCCCGGAGGCACCCGCATGCCCTGGGGGACCAGGGCCTGGGCGGCGACCAGGGAACCGGCGCCGATCACCGCGCCGTTGAGGACCGTCGCGCCCATCCCGATCAGGCAGTCGTCCTCGACGGTCGCGCCGTGGACGACGGCGTTGTGACCGATCGAGACGCGCTCGCCGACGCTGATCGGGAAACCCGGGTCGACGTGGAGCGTGCAGTTGTCCTGGACGTTGCTGCCGGCGCCGATGACGATCGGCCCGCAGTCGGCGCGCAGCACGGCGCCGTACCACACGCTCGCCCCCGCGCGCAGCGTGACCTCCCCGATCACCACGGAGGTCGGGGCGGTGAAGGCCGCCGCGTCCACCTCCGGTTCCTTGCCGCCGAACCCCGTGATCAGCGCCCGCTGCGCCATGGCCGTCTCCTCGTCGTCGGTACGCGTTCCACGGCACCGTAAGGCATGGGTGACGCTTCGTGTGGGGCGAAGATCACAGCCGTACGGCCTCATGGGCGCGGCCCGTGCTGAGTACCGTGAGCGGGTGCCCAGGAGCAGGAACACGTTCTCGTCATGGCGGCGCCGCCTCGCGCAGCGTGCCGTCCACGCGGGCTGGGCCTGGGTGCAGCGCACGGGGGCGGTGACGGCCGAGCGCCCGGGGAGGCTGCGGTTCGGCGCCATGGGAACAGGCACCAGGCTCGCCTTTCCGCTCGGCACGGTCTTCGGTGAGTCCTGGATCCACCTCGGTGCGCACTGCATCATCGCCGAGCAGGTCACGCTGACCGCCGGGCTGATGCCCGATCTCGACCTCGGCCCGGAGCCCATCCTGCGGATCGGCGACGGTGTCGTCCTCGGCCGGGGCAGCCATGTCATCGCCGACACCACGGTGACCATCGGCAGTGACTGCTACTTCGGGCCGTACGTGTATGTGACGTCCACGAACCACTCGTACGACGACCCCCACGAGCCCATCGGCAAGCAGTGGCCGCGGATGGAGCCGGTCTCGATCGGGGCGGGCTGCTGGATCGGGACCGGGGCGGTGATCCTGCCGGGGGCGCGGATCGGGCGGAACGTGGTGGTGGCCGCCGGGGCGGTCGTACGAGGGGTGGTGCCCGACCACTCCGTGGTGGCCGGGGCGCCTGCGCGGGTCGTACGCAGTTGGGATGCCGCGCAGGGGTGGCAGCCGCCGTTGCGGACGCCGGCGCCGGTGCCGATTCCCGACGGGGTGACGCCGGAGCAGTTGCTCGCGCTGGCGGAGCTGGACGAGTCGGAGGCACCGTCGACTTAGGTCGGCTCCCAGGACGTTTCTCGCCCCCGCCGCCCCTACCCGTCCCATCCTCCAGGGGCTGCCGCCCCTTCGACCCCGCTTGGGGGCTGCCGTCCCCAGGCCCCTGCTGGGGGTGTGGGGTGGGTGGGCAGTGAGCAGGTGGGTGGGAGCGGGGACGGGTGGGAGTGTCTGGAGCGGGTGGGGCACTTCGGGTGGGTGGGTGTTGGGAGGGGGCGGGTGGTGTGGGTTGTGGGGTGGGCGCGGGTTGTGTGTGGCTGGTCGCGCAGTTCCCCGCGCCCCTGACGGGGCGCGGCTCCAGGCCGGAGCAGCACCCATCAGCCCGCGCCCACCTCACCAACTGCCACACCAGACCGGCCGCGCCACACCTCACCGGACTGCGCCAAGCTGCTCCAGTCCCGCACGACACTTCACCAGCCCCCCGCCAAGCTCCTCCAACCCCTCGCCACACCTCACCGTCTCCACACCACACACCTCACCGGTTGCGCGTCAACCCCCTCAGTCTCCGTGTCAACCTTCACCGGTTGCGCGCCAACTCCCTCAGTCTCCGTGTCAACCTTCACCGGTTGCGCGCCAACCTCCTCCGTCTCCGCGTCAACCTTCACCGGTTCCGCGTCAACCCCCTCCGTCTCCGCGCCAAGCCTCACCGGTTCTGCGCCAACCCCCTCAGTCTCCGCGCCAAGCCTTTTCAGCCCAGGCCGGCCTCCATCAGCCCGTCCGGCGTTTGAGGACGAGGCCGTTCAGGCCGATCCACAGCAACCCCCACCCACCCGCAGAGAACCCACCTACCCCGGACACCCCTAGGAGCCGGGGTCGAAGGGGCGGAGCCCCTGGGGATGGGGCGGGTAGGGGCGGCGGGGGCGAGGAACATCGCGGTGGGACCGTCCTACCCTGTCGCCAGAAGCACCGTCCCCATCAGGGCCAGCCCAGCCCCCGCCGCCTGGATGCCGCGCAGGCGTTCGTGGAGAAGGCCACGGGCGGCGAGGGCCGTGACGACCGGGTAGAGCGAGGCGAGGACGGCGGCGACGGTGACCGGACCGTGCTGGGCGGCGATCGCGTACGTGCCGTTGGCCGCGACATCCGCGAGTCCGACGAAGGCGAGGGCGGGGAGGGAGCGGTACGGGAAGCCGTCGGAGGGGAGGGCCGGGGAACCGCGCCGCGCCGAGGCGCAGAGGGCCGCGCCGCCCGCCACGACGTTCGTGACGCGTTGCACGAACAGGGCGAGGAAGAGGCCGGTAAGCGTCGTCGAGGCCTCGGCGATCAGGGCCATCACCGCGCCGAAGCCGACGGCCGCGAGCAGTGTGAGCAGGACCGCCTGCCGTTGCACGGGGGCGCCCCGAAATTGCGGGCCGCCCGCCAGCACGACACCGGCGACGGCCACCAGGATGCCCGCGAACTGCAGCAGCCCGGGGCGCTCGCCCAGCACCAGGCCCACGCCGACCGGGACCGCCACGCCCAGGGAGCCGAGCGGGGAGACGACACCCATCGGGCCCAGGGCGAGCGCCTTGTAGAAGGCGAGCATCGCGACCGGGCCCACGAGACCGGCGCCCACGGCGAACCACAGCTGGGCGCTCGCCTCGCTCCAGGCGCCGGTCGCGACCACGATCGCGCCGAGCACGACGGTCGCGATCACCTGCGAGACGACCACCACGGTGAGCGCGGGCGTCCGGCGGGTCAGCAGCCCGCCGCCGAAGTCGGCCAGACCCCACAGCAGGCTCGTGGCCAGGGCGAAGAGTGCTGTCATGGGTCGGCTGCCTCGCAGTACAGTGCGGTGAACGATCAGGTGCACCACACCATAGTTCATTTCATTGAACTGTGTCATTCAGAATATTGGACGGAATGTGTCGGACCTCGACCTGCTGACCCAGTCCCTGGCGCGGAACGTCAAGCGCTGGCGTACCGAACGCGGCTTCACCCTGGACGCGCTCGCCGCCCGCGCGGGAGTCAGCCGCGGCATGCTCATCCAGATCGAGCAGGCCCGGACCAACCCCAGCCTCGGCACGGTCATCAAGATCGGCGACGCGCTCGGCGTCAGTATCACCACCCTGCTCGACTACGAACAGGGCCCGAAGGTCCGGGTCGTCCCGGCCGACCAGGTGGTACGGCTGTGGCACACCGACGCGGGCAGCTACAGCCGGCTGCTCGCGGGCACCGAGGCCCCCGGCCCGCTGGAGATGTGGGAGTGGCGGCTGATGCCGGGCGAGAGCAGTTCCTCCGACCCGCACCCCGTCGGCACCGTCGAGATCATCCACGTCACGGCGGGCGAGCTGACCCTCACCGTCGAGGGCATGGAGCACCGCGTACCGGCCGGCGCGAGCGTGACGTTCGAGGCCAACGCGGCGCACTCGTACGCGAATCAGGGTGAGGGCCCGACGGAGCTGGTGCTCGCGGTGTCGGTCCCGCCCGTGCGCTGAGAAGCCGAGTTCCCTTCCGGGCCGGGGCTGTTAGCGTGCGGGCATGCACGCACCCATCGGACACTTCGACCGGGCCACACCCGCTCCCGACTGCCTCGACGAGCTCACCCGCCCCGTCGCCGACGCCGTACGCCACTGGAGCGGCAGCGTCCCCGCCGACCAGATCGTGTACGTCGACACGGACCCGGAGTGGGCCGACACCGCGGTGTTCGTCCAGCACTATGGGCAGGAACTCCTCGAACAGTCCGCCAACTGCGTGGTCGTCGCGGGCAAGCGGGGCGGCGGGACGACCCTGGCCGCGTGTGTCGTCCTGTCGGCCGCCCGGGTCGACGTCAACGGTGTCGTACGACGACAACTCGGCGCCCGGAAGGCCTCGTTCGCCTCGATGGACACGGCGACCGGGGAGACGGGGATGGAGTACGGGGGCATCACGCCCGTCGGTCTGCCGGATCAGTGGCCCGTGCTGGTCGACTCGGCCGTCGTCGACCTGCCGTACGTGCTGGTGGGCAGCGGCCGGCGGCGGGGCAAGCTGCTGGTGCCGGGGAAGGCCTTCGCGGAACTGCCGAACGCGGTGGTCCTGGAAGGGCTCGGGGTGGTCTGACCCGGACGCGGTGGTCCTGGAGCGGCTCGGGGTGGCCCGACCCGCCTACCGCGTGGTGTGGTGAGCCAGTGCCATGTGCGGGTCCGTCTCGCCCGGTGCCGTGGCCGGGTCCGCGTGGACCAGGGCCGCGGTGAGCCTCGGGACGGCGTGCAGAAGGGCGTGTTCGGCCGCCACGGCGATGTCGTGGGCCCGGCGGACGCTCACTTCACCGTCGACGACCACGGCCACCTCGGCCCGCAGCCGGTGCCCGATCCAGCGCAGCCGCAGCTCGCCCACGTCCCGCACGCCCGGCACCTCGCGCAACGCCCGCTCGGCACGGTCCACCAGCGCCGGGTCCACGGCGTCCAGCACACGCCGGAACACCTCGCGGGCGGCGTCGCGCAGCACCAGCAGGATGGCGGCCGTGATCGCCAGCCCGACCAGCGGATCGGCGAGCTGGAAGCCGACGGCCGCGCCGCCCGCGCTCAACAGAACCGCCAGTGAGGTGTAGCCGTCCGTCCGCGCGTGGAGCCCGTCCGCGACCAGCGCGGCGGAGCCGATGGAGCGGCCGACCCGGATGCGGTAGCGGGCGACCCACTCGTTGCCGACGAAGCCGATGACCGCCGCCGCGGCCACGACCGGAACGTGGTCCATGGGGCGGGGGTTGAGCAGCCGGTCGACCGCAGTCCAGCCGGCGAAGGCCGCCGACGCGGCGATCGTCAGCACGATCGCGATCCCCGCCAGGTCCTCCGCCCGCCCGTAGCCGTACGTGAACCGGCGCGTCGCCGCACGGCGGCCGAGGATGAAGGCGATGCCCAGGGGTACGGCCGTCAGCGCGTCGGCCGCGTTGTGCACCGTGTCGCCGAGCAGCGCGACCGACCCCGAGACCGCCACCACGACGGCCTGCGCCACGGCGGTCACCCCGAGCACGGCCAGCGAGACCCACAACGCCCGCAGGCCCCGCGCGGAGGACTCCAGGGCGGGGTCCACCTTGTCGGCGGTCTCGTGGGAGTGGGGGGTGAGGAGGTGGCGGATGCGGGAGAGGGCGTGGCCGTGGTCATTCCGGTGCCCGTGCCCGTGTCCGTGCTCACGCCCGTGCCCGTGTTCGTGGCCGCGCCTGTGTTCGTGCTCGTGCTCGTGTCCGTCGTGCCGGTCGCTCACGTCGTTCCCCTTCCGGTGCGCGGGAGTGGACGCCCTGGTGTCCATGGCGCCATTATGTGCGTATGAGCGCACGCATGCACCTGTCACCTGCACACGATGTGCAGCCGCGTACCGGGGGCGGGTCCGGCGGACATCCGGCCGTGCCCGGCGAGGAGCAGTTCGCCCTGGCCGCCGAGCTCCTCGCCCTGCTCGGCGACCGGACCCGGCTGGCCCTGCTGCACGCGCTGACCGGAGGGGAAGCCGATGTCACGACGCTCACGGAGGCCTGCGGGGCGGCCCGGCCCGCGGTCAGCCAGCACCTTGCCCGGCTCCGGCTGGCGGGGCTGGTGAACACCCGCAAGGAGGGCCGGCGCGTGATCTACTCCCTGCGCGACGGCCATCTGCGCCGGGTCGTGGACGAGGCCCTGAACCTGGCCGATCACCGGCTCAGCGACCGGCCCGTGCACGACTGAGGGCCGTTGAGGGCCGTACGGCGAAGAAAAACGGTTCCGGGTGGAGGCCGTTCGCCTCCGCCCGGAACCGACAGGGGATACCGCAGGTCAGGCTGCCGCGACGCCGGACCGGCTCGTGAGCTGCCCGATCACCTGGGTCAGACCCTCGACGACCTCGGTGTCGTCGGCGGGGTGCGTCTCGGCGAAGCGGGTCACGGAACCGGGGATGGAGAGCTTGGCGTCATCGAGGACCGTGCCGCCGGCGATGCCCACGGCCTTGCGGGCCTCGTCCTGCGCCCATACGCCGCCGTACTGGCCGAACGCGGTGCCGACGACGGCGGTCGGCTTGCCGGTCAGCGCGCCGACGCCGTACGGGCGGGACAGCCAGTCGATGGCGTTCTTCAGGACGGCCGGGATGGTGCCGTTGTACTCGGGCGAGAAGAGCAGGAAGCCGTCGGCCTGGCCGGCGGCCTCGCGCAGGCGGGCCGCGGCGGCGGGGACGCTGCCCTCGACGTCGATGTCCTCGTTGTAGAACGGGACGTCGGCGAGACCCTCGAACAGCTCGATCGCGACGCCCTCGGGGGCGTGCTTGACCGCGGCCTCGGCGAGCTGGCGGTTGTGTGAACCGGCGCGGAGGCTGCCGACGAGCGCGAGGATGCGTACGGACATGAGCTGACTCCTAGCAAGAAGCGGTGAGAAGCGGTGAGAAGGGGCGAGAAGCAGTGCGGGCCCGTGGTTCGGGGATAAGCGGACCGGGGTCCGATAAAAGTTGTACCACCTATTCGGACCGTGGTCCACTTGTCTGTGACGAGCGCTACGCTCGGCCCATGACCGAGCCGTTCCAGATCTCAACCGAGCCCCGAGGACGCGACGCCGGGTACGGCCAGTACGGGCCGACGGACCTCGCGCTGACCCCGCCCGCCGACGAGCAGCCACGGCTGCGCGCGGACGCGGCGCGCAACCGCACCCGTCTGCTGGAGGTCGCCGCCCGGCTGGCCGAAGAGCGCGGGGCGGCCAACGTGACCATGGAAGCCGTCGCCGCGGCCGCCGAGGTCGGCAAGGGCACCGTCTTCCGGCGCTTCGGTGACCGCCACGGCCTGATGCTGGCGCTCCTCGACCACCACGAGCGGCAGCTCCAGGCCGCGTTCCTCACCGGCCCGCCGCCGCTGGGCCCGGACGCGCCCGCCGATGAGCGCCTGCGGGCCTTCGGGGTGGCCGTCATCCGGCACGAGCGGGCCCACCGCGACCTGTACCTGGCCGCGCACGCGGAGGCCGATCGCCGTCACACCAGTCCCGCGAACCTCCTCCGCCTCAGCCACGTCTGCATGCTCCTGCGCCGGGCGCGGCTGGACGCGGACATCGAGGTCGCCGCGCAGACGCTGCTCGCCTACCTGGAGACCACTCTCGTCGACCACCTCGTCACCCGGCGGGGCATGTCCCTGGAGCGGCTGGAGGCCGGCTGGGGAGACCTGGTGGGGCGCTTCGTGGCCGCGGCTCCGTGATATTCCCGGTGCACGAAGCGACCGCTCGGTGACTTGCGTACGGGGCGCTGTCCCACCACAGGCAACGCCCGCCGCCTCGGCGAACTGGTGACACGCCTGGTGCACTGCTGCCCGTCCGAGGTCAGACGCTTCCGCTGCCGTGCGGGGCGTACAGGTCCAGCATCCGGGTGCGGGACGAGCGCAGACGATGGGCGAGGATGTCGCCGACCCACTGGGCGACGGCCAGGCCGAGTGCCGGATCGTCCTGGCACATGGAGCGTACGGACACGGCGTCGAACTCGTACGCCCGCACCGGCGTCGCCGCCTCGGCGCCCAGATGCCAGGTGCGCGGTGCGAACAGCCAGGACCAGCCGACGAGTTCGTTGTGCCCCAGCGTCTCGATGACGGCCGGGCGACGGCCCGGCACCCGCATGTCGAGGTCGACCGTGCCGGTGCGCACGATCCAGAACTTGTCCGCCCGCTCGCCCTCCTCGAAGAGCCGCGTTCCCTGCGGGAACGACACCTCGCGGGCGACGCTCAGCAGCCGCTCGCGGTACTCGACGGGCAGCGAACGGAGCATCGGGGTGCTGGGGGGAGCGTTCATGGCCGTACCTCCATCAAGGGTGTACGAAGGGGCGTACGAATCTGCCGCTTCCAGCGTCGCCCCCGCGCCGCCGTGGCCGCCATGGGCTGTCAGGTCCTGGAACGGGTACCCGCTATTCCAGAGCGGTCCACCTGCCACAGGAGGTGCGCATCATGTCCCGCACGGTCACCGCGGGCCTCGACGGCTCGCCCGAGAGCGTGGCCGCCGCCGAGTGGGCGGCGCGCGAGGCCGAGCTGAGGGGACTGCCGTTGCGCCTCGTCAACGTATTGGAAGTGGTGCCCGAGGTCATGGGGCACGAGCCGTTCCTGGAAGCCGAGACCCGGCAGGACTGGGGCGACCGGTTCCCCCAGGACACGGCCGACGGCCTCCGGGCCCGGCACCCCGGCCTCGACGTGAGCGCGGAGCGGCTCTTCGGCCGGGCGAGCGAGGTGCTGACCGGGGTCGCGCGGGAGTCCGAACTGCTCGCCCTGGGGTCCTGTGGGCTCAGCGGGATCGCCGGGTTCCTGCTCGGCTCGGTCGGCCAGGCCGTCGTCGCGCACGCCGAGCGGCCCGTCGTCCTCGTCCGGGCCGGGGAGCAGGCGGTCGACGAGCATGGGAAGGACCCGTCCGGAATCCCGTCCGCCGCGGCACCGTTCCGCCCCGTCGCCCTCGGCATCGACACGTCCGACCCCGACGACACGCTCATCGGGTTCGCGTTCGAGGCGGCCGTCCGGCGCGAGACCCTCCTCCGGGTCGTCCACGGCTGGAACCTGCCACCCCACTTCGCGTACGGCCCTCCCATGCCCGTCGAACCGAGCGCCGAACTGGGGCAGCGGGACGCCGCCGCTCTGACCGAGGTCCTGCGCCCCTGGCGGCAGAAGTTCCCGGTCGTCGAGGTCGCCGAGGAGTCACGGCTCGGCAGGGCAGCCGACCACCTGGTGGACGCCTCCCGCGAGGCCTCTCTGCTCGTCGTCGGCCGCCGCATCCGCCACGCGCCCGTCGGCCCCCACATCGGCCCGGTCACCCACGCGGTACTGCACCACGCCACGGCGCCCGTCGCCGTCGTACCCCACGAGTGAGAGCTCAGAGCCTGTGTCATGTCCCCGGCCGGGCGCCCGCCGCCTGGCACGCACTCCCCCACTGCCTTAAGGGCGTGGGGGGACCCCCAGCCGCGTTGCCGAAACGCCCACGTGGCTCCTCCCCCACGCTCGAACCGGCTTCGCTCGGCTCGCGCGGGGGCACCCCCATCGAGGACCTTCCGGCGCCTTGCGATCGCACGCTCCCCCACTCTCGGCTGCGCTCTAGCGGGGGGGGGGGACCCCATGACGACGTGCGCTGATCCGACCGGGGATGTGACACAGGCTCTCAGCCCAGGCGGGGGATCTCGATGGCCGGGCAGCGGTCCATCACCATGTCCAGGCCGGCCGCGCGGGTGTGCTGGTACGCCTCCTCGTCGATCACACCCAGCTGGAACCAGACCGCCTTGGCGCCGATGGCCGCGGCCTCGTCGGCGACCGGCCCGGCGAGTGCGCTGTTGACGAAGACGTCGACCACGTCGACCGGGAAGGGGATGTCGGACAGGGACGCGTAGCCCTGCTCGCCATGGACCGTCTCCGCCTTGGGGTGCACCGGGACGATGCGCTTGCCGTAGCGCTGCAGGACGTCCGCGACGCCGTACGCCGCGCGGCGCTCGTTCATGGACAGGCCGACGACGGCCCAGGTGTCGCCGAGTTCCGTCAGGATTCTGCGGATCGTGGCCGGATCGCCGTACATGTCCTGTCTCCCGTGTCCGAAGTAGGGGTTCACCGGTCGGCAACAGCGCAGGGCGCCCGGCGATTCCCGCATCCCGGCGTGATAGCTTGCCGAGGCCAGTCGAACCCACGTGCGTGGGTCAGGGAATCCGGTGCGAATCCGGAACTGACGCGCAGCGGTGAGGGGGACGGGCGGGGCATCGGCCACTGGACCAGGACGGTCCGGGAAGGCGCCACGTCCGGGTGATCCCGAGTCCGAAGACCTGCTGGCGGCCCCCGCGGTCGGACGACGGCGGGGGAGCACCGTACGACCGGGCTCCGCGTACGAGCCCTCGACGACGAGGACCGACTCCCGTGCCGTTCGCGCGCCTTGCCCGTCCCGCCGCCCTGCTCGCCTGCGGAGCGCTGCTCCTCACCGGCTGCGGAACGAGCGGTTCCACGACGACCGCCGAGGCCGCGGTCACCCTCGACAACTGCGGCCGCACCGTACGCGTCGACTCCCCGCCGAAGCGGGCCGTCTCCCTCAACCAGGGCACCACCGAGATCATGCTCTCCCTCGGCCTCGCCGACCGGATGGCGGGCACCGCCACCTGGACCGACCCCGTGCTGAAGGGCCTGGAGAAGGCGAACGCCAAGGTGGAGCGCATCGCCGACAACGCCCCCTCCTTCGAACGGGTCCTGGACGCCGAGCCGGACTTCGTCGCCGCGTCCTTCGTCTCCACCCTCGGCAAGGGCGGCGTGGCCACCCGCGAGCAGTTCGAGAAGCTCGGCGTGCCCACCTATGTCTCGCCGTCCGACTGCGAGGGCAAGGACAACTCCGGCGACGGGGACGGCTCGCGGGCGAAGCCGCTGACCATGGACACCGTGTACGGCGAAGTCCGCGACCTCGCCGAGGTGTTCGGGGTGGAGGAGCGGGGCGAGAAGCTCGTCGCCTCGCTCAAGAAGAGGACAGCGACGGCCACTTCGGGGATCGACGCCTCCGACGCCACCCTCCTGTACTGGTTCGCCAACTCCGAGTCCCCCTACATGGCGGGCTGTTGCGGAGCCCCCGGCACCATCACCCGGACCCTCGGCGCCCAGAACGTCTTCGACGACACGCACGAGGAGTGGCCCCAGATCAACTGGGAGACCGTCGCCGACCGCGACCCGGACGTCCTCGTCATCGGCGACCTGGTCCGCAAGTCGCAGACCGCCGAGTCCGCCGAGAAGAAGATCGCGTTCCTGGAGTCCGACCCGGTCACCAAGAACATGACCGCCGTGAAGAACAAGCGGTACGTGCTGCTCAGCGGACAGGCCATGAACCCGACCATCCGCACCGTGGAGGGCGTGGAGCGGGTCGCCGCCGGGCTGCGCGCGTTCGGGCTCGCCGGGTGACTGTCCGGGGGCTTCTGCTCGGCGCGACCGGAGTGGCCCTGCTGTGCGGCTCGCTCGCCGTCGCGATCACCATCGGACCGGCCGACATCCGCGTCGGCGACGTGTGGTCCGTGGTCGCGGCCCATCTCGGCTGGGGGAGCACGGACTTGAGCCCCGTGCGGGACGGGATCGTGTGGCAGCTGAGGCTGCCGCGCACGCTGCTGGCGGCCGTGTGCGGTGCCGGGCTCGCCGTGTGCGGTGCCGTCATGCAGTCGCTGCTGCGCAATCCGCTCGCCGATCCGTTCGTGCTCGGGGTCTCGTCCGGGGCCTCGACGGGCGCGGTCGCCGTGGTCGTGCTGGGGATCGGCGGCGGGGCGGTGTCGCTGTCGGCGGGCGCGTTCCTGGGCGCGCTGGTCTCGTTCGCGTTGGTGCTGCTGCTCAGCCACACGCTCGGCGGCACCACCGACCGCGTGGTCCTCTCCGGGGTCGCCGCGATGCAGCTCTTCTCCGCGCTCACCTCGTTCATCGTGATGACCGCGGCCGACGCCGAGACCACCCGCGGCGTGCTGTTCTGGCTGCTCGGCTCGCTCGGCGGGGCGGGCTGGACGGACGTGTGGGTGGGGGCGGGGGTGCTCGTGGCCGCGCTGCTGGTGTGCCTGGGGTACGCCCGTACGCTCGACGCCTTCGCCTTCGGGCAGGACGCGGCCGCCTCGCTGGGCGTGTCCGTCGCCCGTACCCGCCTGGTGCTGCTCTGCGTCACCGCTCTGCTGACGGCGGCGCTGGTGAGTTCCGCCGGCTCCATCGGCTTCGTCGGCCTGGTCCTGCCGCACGCCGCCCGCGCGCTGGTCGGGCCGGGGCACGTACGGCTGCTGCCGGTCGCCGCGCTGTCCGGGGCGGTGTTCCTGGTGTGGGTGGACACGCTGGCCCGTACGGCGCTCGATCCGCAGGAGGTGCCGGTGGGCGTGGTGACCTCGCTGATCGGGGTGCCGGTGTTCGTGGCGGTGCTGTACCGGACGAGGAGGGCCGCATGACCGGAACGGCCGGGGAGGGCCGCACGACCGAGACGGCCGGGAAGGGCCCTACGGCCGGAACGGAAGCCGGGGACGGGCGCACGACCGAGGGCCTGCGCGCCGACCGCGTCTCCCGCGCCGCCGACGGCCGCCTCATCCTGGACGGCGTCAGCCTGGCCCCGTCCCCCGGCTCGACCGTCGGCCTCCTCGGCCCCAACGGCTCCGGCAAGTCGACGCTGCTGCGGCTGCTCGCCGGGGTGCTCGCCCCGGCCTCCGGCGTGGTGACCCTCGACGGCAGCCCGCTCGCGGACCTCCACCGCCGCGACATCGCCCGCCGGGTCGCCGTGGTCGAACAACAGGCGGACACCCAGGTCGAGTTGACCGTCCATGATGTCGTACGACTGGGCCGCACCCCACATCGCCGCGCGTGGACCCCCGCCTCCGTACGGGACGAGGAGGCCGTACGCGAAGCCCTGGAGCGCACCGGTCTCGCCGACCGGGCCGGACAGTCCTGGCACACCCTGTCGGGCGGCGAGCGTCAGCGCGTGCAGATCGCCCGCGCCCTCGCCCAGGAGCCGCGCGAACTCCTCCTAGACGAGCCGACCAACCACCTCGACATCCAGCACCAGCTGGACCTGCTCAACCTTGTCACCGGCCTCCCGGTCACCAGCGTGATCGCGCTCCACGACCTCAACCTCGCGGCGCTGTACTGCGACGCGCTGGTCGTGCTCCGGGAGGGGCGTGTCGTTGCGAGGGGGACGCCGCGGGACGTACTGACCGAGGAGCTGATCGCCGAGGTGTACGGGGTGCGGGCGGACGTCAGCTGTCCCGGGGACCGGCCGCATGTGCGGTACTTGGGGACGCTCGGCTGACGGCACAGGCTTTCGGGCCGTTGTGCCCGCCTCGTCCGGCGCGCTGGCCCGCGGGGTCGCATCCTTGCGCCGTTGCGCCCGACGTGTGCCCACGTGTCCGGAATCCCTCCGTCCTCCCTGCGCCGGACCGGCCACCCGCCTACGCTCGCCCCGTGCTCCGTATCACCGACGCCCGAACCGGCGGGCCCATCGAGGTCCGCAGGGGCCTGACCCGTGTCCAGGCGCAGGTCCCCGGCTCCGACACCACATCCCTGCGCGTGCTCCTGGTCGCCGACGTGCTCGCCCGCGCCCTGGAACTGAGCGGTACCCCGGTGTTCACCGTCGCGGCCCCGCCACCGGAGCTGCGCGAACGCGCGGACGCCCTCGGCATCCACCCGGCCGAGCCCACCGCGACCGGCGGGGGCCAGGTCCTGCACGTGACCGGACCGGACGTACCGTCACCGAGCGGCATCCACGTCGAGGTCGCCCCGGCGAGTGCCCCGGCCGGCCCCGCGACGCCCCTGCGCCTCGCCCTCCTCGCGCACCCCCGTCACAGCCCTGTCGACCTCGACGCCCCGGCTCTGGCCGAAGCCGAGGAGACCCTCGCACGCTGGCGCAAGGCCGTGGCGACCTGGGCCACCCGCCCGTCCAGGCCCATCCCCGAAGCCGTACACCAGGACCTGCGCGCCGCCTGGGAGGACGACCTCGACATCCCCGCCGTCCTGGCCGTCCTGAGGCGGGTGGAGAGCGCCGGGGACCTGCCCGACGGCGCCCGCTTCGAGACGTACGCCTACGCGGACCGCCTCCTCGGCCTCGACCTCACCCGCGACATCGGAACCGTGACGTGAACGCGCCTACGACCGGAACGGGCGGCGGCCCTCTGCGCAGACTGGTCGTTCTGCGCCACGCGAAGTCGGCCTGGCCCACGGGCGTGCCCGACCACGACCGGCCCCTGGCACCGCGCGGCCGCCGCGACGCCCCCGCCGCCGGACGGGCCCTCGCCTCGGCCGACTGCCTGCCCGACCTGGCCCTGTGCTCCACGGCCGTACGCGCCCGGCAGACCTGGGAACTGGCCGCCGCGCAGTGGGGCACCCCGCCCGCCGTACGGCACGATCCGCGGGTGTACGCGGCCGATGTGGCGGAGCTGCTGGAGGTCGTGCGGGAGGTGTCCGACGAGGTCGGGACGCTCCTGCTGATCGGGCACAACCCCGGCCTGGAGGAACTGGTGCTGGAACTGGCCGGGGACGGCTTCGACAACACCCTGGACGAGGTGCGGACGAAGTTCCCGACCTCCGCGATCGCCGTACTCGCCTGGTACGGCACCACCTGGGCGTCCCTCGCCCCCGGCACGGCCCTCCTGACGGACCTGATCGTGCCGAGGGGCAAGAAGGGCGGCTGACCGGGGCGCCCGCCGTCCGGGGCCCGATGCGCACCGCATACGCTGGCGTGATGCAGGACGAGTACCGCACCGTCGCCCGCGCGGGCGTCCACGAGACCGAGGTCAACCGCTCGCGCTTCCTGTGCGCGCTCGCCCCGGCCGCCACCGAGCGGGAGGCCCAGGACTTCGTCGCCGGCATCCGCAAGGAGCACGCCGACGCCACGCACAACTGCTACGCGTACGTCATCGGCGCCGACGCGGCGATCCAGAAGGCGAGTGACGACGGCGAACCGGGCGGCACCGCGGGCGTGCCCATGCTCCAGATGCTGATGCGGCGGGACATGCGGTACGTCGTCGCCGTCGTCACCCGCTACTACGGGGGCGTGAAGCTCGGCGCGGGCGGGCTCATCAGGGCGTACGGGGGTGCCGTGGGGGAGGCGCTGGACACGCTCGGCACGATCACACGTAAACGTTTTCGTCTGGCCACCGTGACGGTCGACCACCAGCGCGCGGGCAAGGTGCAGAACGATCTGCGCTCCACCGGGCGCGAGGTGCGTGACGTGCACTACGGGGAGGCGGTCACGATCGAGATCGGCCTGCCGGACGCCGACGTGGAGGCCTTCCGGGCATGGCTCGCCGACGCCACGGCGGGGACGGCCGGGTTCGAGCTCGGCGGAGAGGCGTACGGGGACGCGTGAGCGGGGGACCGCGAAACGTGGGGCACGCGCGTGTGGAGGGTGTGCCGTGCAGTGTGCCGGGGGCCGGAACGGGAGTATCCGCCCGTGATGTCAGACCCGGCCGTTAGTCTTCGGGGATCATGAGACTGCTGCACAAATTTTCCAGGCGCTGCCTACCATAAGGGCGCTGATTTAGCAAAGGTGCAGGTCAGGATGGTGCGGGTCCGCCCAGGAGAAGCTTGTCGGTGGTGCCGGTGCTGGTTTGGTGCTGACCTGTGGGCACTCCTCGTCATCCCTGGTGACCTGTCCCGTGCTGGTTCTGTGCTGGGCGGGGAGGGTGTCGAGTTGCAGGCGGTGGAGCGAGGTCTGGCGGCCGCCCTGTTCGCAGTCGCCGAACTGGTGGGTTTGGCGAGGCGGTTTCTGATGGACCGCTTTCCATTTGCCTGGGTCGGCCGGTTCGGGGCGGTCGGTTTCAGTGGCTGGGTGCGTTGGTGTCCATGGAGTGGCGTGGACCTGCGGCGATCGCTCTCCATGTGTGGCTGATCTGCGCAGGTGAGCCTTTCGGGGGCGTGTGGTGTTGTGCAGTCGATCCTCCTTTGTGCTCTCCAGTAGCGCTGATACTCCCCGAATTCTCCCCAGGGGGAACCGCCGCCACTGGACGTGGGCTGACGGCAGCCATCACTGCCGTAAGCGCACTGCGTGATCGCTGTGAGTCGGGTACGTTCCGTCATATCCACAGAATTGGTTGAGAGTGGCTTGTGGCGGGCCCGCACAAAAGGCGGGACTAAATGCAAGGCAAGGGGTGCATCATGCCGAACGGGGACGTGGTGGAGTTCCGGCATGGAGGAACCTCTGGGAGTGGCAAGAAGTAGCCTGATTACTCCCTGGGAGCTGCAGGACGATCCGGGGCTCAGCCGGTC